>JBDRVV010000016.1:48328-61801 GCA_039802005.1 candidate division WOR-3 bacterium | reverse complement strand
GATCTACCAGCAGTATTGAGAAAACGCCCACCAACATAAATATTCCCCAAACCATCAAGCACCACCGGACCACCACTACCACCACGACCATCCGGACCACGACTCAAATAACACCACCGCTGCTGACCCGCAGAATCAAGCTTCATCACCGTAAATAATAGAATACTTCCAGTATCCGCACTCACACCCGTCACATAAATATTACCCGAATCATCAACTACACCACAACCAGGAAAATCATCACCACCCACCGGACCATTAAACCGGTACACCCACTCCTCCTGGCCAGAAGGAGAAAGTTTTATGACACAAAAATCTAAACCAATACCCCAGGAATAACCAAGACAATAAATATTGCCGGTACGGTCAAAACCAATCACACCGCCCGCATCATTATAACTCGCCGGTCCATCATAACGATAAACCCACTGCTCCTGACCCGCGGAATCAAGTTTAATTATCGTAAAATCAGTGGATGTGCCGCCACCGGTTGAATAGCCCCCAATATATATATTTTCATTCCGGTCAATCACAATACTTGATGCCTCATCATAACTACCCGCCGGTCCATCATAAACATAACGCCAGACCTCATTGCCCAGAGTATCTAATTTTATGCATATCATATCATAACCAGATGTAAGACCACACGCATAAACACCATAAGACGAAGACACCGCTATCGCATTACCACGAATCGCTATTGTATCCATAAATACCCATTGCCTTTGCCCATTTGTATCAACACATAAACTAATAAACACTGGAGAGTTACTTGGTGAAGGTCCGGTGTATCCCGTCACATATACCCTGTTATTCTTCATTGCAATGTCATAACCTGCTGTCAATCTGCCCAATGAATCGTTAAAATAACACCACTTTAACTCACCTGACGAATCCAATTTTATTACACAAACACCCTCTATATGGCCGCCTGTTGTATCCTGAGACGTTAGGTGTCCAGTCGTATATGTATTTCCAGAGCTATCAGCAATTATCGCTGACGGCACATCAGTCCCGGCTGGATTCACATACTGATAAACCCACTCCGGTGTCTGAGCAAATAAGTTGGAAGGAGAAAGTAAGAAGTGAAAGGTGAGAAACAGAAAGACAACAGATAGAAAGAACAAACTCTTTATTTCGGATTTCGGATTGCGAATTGCGGAATGGGGAAAAAACATTTCGGATTTCGGATTGCGGAATGTGGAATGGGAAAAAGACATTGCGGATTGCGTCCGCCAGACGGAGTGACGGATGCAAATAGCGAAATCGTTTGAAACTCTCCTCATTTTTACTCCTGTTTCATTTTAACGGGAAAATCCAATATGTGTATACCTAAAAATAATAAAATAATATACCCAGAATTGAATATTGTTTTTCCAAATAGGTGCCAAGGTTCAAGTATCTTCATCTTTTCCTCAATTATATTCCTTGGTTTAAACAAGAGAAACGAGATTTCTTATCGGGGCTGGAAGCCCCTCGTACATTTATATAGCAAGGCGCAACAGCAAGCTGTTGCACTCCAGATTATTGCTAAATGTAGTATTTGAGCTTGCTCAACATTTGCAGAGCGAACTCTGCCACTACTACAGGAATTACTGGGGATAAATTCCAATTTATCAAATAACCAATCCCAATTACCATACCAGCATCCACGCCTATAAACCAACAACCATTTCCCAAAATCATTCATCCTGATTTTCCTTTAAACTCGCACCAGTTAAATATACAAATACATCTTCAAGGGTCGGCGATGTGACATTCACAGACAGAACCTTTGCCTTATCCCGAATCATATCAACAAGTTTACTCAATAACAATTCAGGATTGTCGGTATTCACACGGACATAATGATAGCCATCCTGTTTTGAAATATGCATACTCGCCGATTCTTTTATCTGGGTAAAATCTTCTTTATTCAAATCACCCAGACATTTCAGTTCTAAAACCTGTTCCTGGGGCATCGCCTTTTTCAAGGCGGTTGGAGTATCGAGCGCATTTATTCTGCCCCGATTCATAAATGCCACTTTATCACACAACTCATCCGCCTCATCCATATAATGGGTTGTTAATAAAATTGTCTTTTTCAATTTATGTGAAAGTTCTTCTTTGATAAATTGCCTGATAAACCTTGCAAAATAAGGGTCTAATCCAAGTGTTGGTTCATCAATCAACAAAATCGGTGGGTCATGGATCAAGGCACGGGCAATTGCAAGTTTCTGTTTCATTCCGCTGGAAAATTTTTCCACATTCTCATTTGCCCGATCTTTCAAATCCATAAGTTCAAGCAAAAAATCAATTCTTTCTTTCACTTTATTTTTGGGCACGCCATAGAGTGCAGCAAAATATTTTAAATTATCCAATGCACTCAACTTCCAGTATAAAGATCTTTCGCCACCAGTGAGAACTCCAATCTTTTTTCTAACGCCTAAAGGGTCTTTTAAAACATCACAACCGCCAACGATTGCCGTGCCACCGTCCGGTATCAAGAGTGTGGAAATACATTTTATCAGCGTGGTTTTGCCTGCACCATTTGGTCCCAATAACCCAAAAAGTTCGCCATCTTTAATCTCAAAACTTACATCATTGACTGCCCGAACTTCGGAATTATGTTTCTTGAAAATCTTTATTAGATTTTTTATAATGATGTCATTCGCCATCCAATAATAATAATCAAGAAATTTTAATAATCAAGACCCCGAAAAACCGATTCCTCTCCAGATTTTACAATATCCCCCTTTATAAAAGTTTAATCCCCAATTATCCCCCTTTATAAAAGGGGGAATGAGGGGGATTGAATGTGTGATTTCATACATATCTTTGAAAAGTTGCTACAACAGAAAAACAAGCACAATGGTACAATCCCTCCCACCCCATAAATTTGGGAGAAGATACAGCGGACTCTGCGCTAATTTCTTAAAACTATCTTAAGAGGATTAGTTTTTCTGTTATCGCTTTCTCACCATTACCAATCTGGATGAAATATACTCCCTGCGGAACAATCTTACTCTTATCATCTCTGCAATCCCAGTTTAAAACCTGCCAGCCATCTTTACTTGATTTTCCATAGAACAGGGTTTTGACTAAACCACCATACAGATTGTAAAGTAGAATTTCATATTCTCTATCATTTGGAGGTAAATAAACTTTAAATCGCACATTGCCAATTTTCTGTGGATTTGGATTTGCCATTTTCAATGTAATATTATGTGGTCTATTCAAATCCGAAGTCTCTTCATAGACTCCAACCGGGCTTTCAAGAAAATTACCAGTTAATACAACCGCATAAGGCTGCCTTGCCGTTACTACATTTGCTGCCATCACCCTTAATCTCCATTGTCCGCGCCGGGGATTAGGGATATTGAAACATTCATAAGGATTTAAACTATCGTAGGGAGCGGTTGGATTGCGAACCGATTGCCCATTAGAGTAAACATTTCCTTTGAAAGAATCTGAAACGGGTGATATCAATCTGACATTCAGATTATTAATCAATGCCCTTGTTGCGCCTGCTGCAGCAGCAGTATCGGTCCAGGCAACGACCGCACGTAGTGCAGGAACAGAATCAATTATTGTAAATATATATTCCGCAAACTGACCGGTTGATAATCCAATTGTATCATCATAAAGTAGCAATTCTCTTCGGTCCGGAGTGGGATTGGCAAAGGCAAGGACCGAATCCACAGTAATCCTTCCCCAGCCAATATATTCACTGGGAACTACATAACTCCCGATGTTCGGTGATGTAGATACATAAACCATTGCCCGGAGCAATGCTGAACTTACATATCTCATACTATCAGGAGGATTCCGATAGCCACGCGGATACCAGCCTTTTTTCAGATATTCACGCATCAATCCTACACAAGCATTGCAAGAAGGTGCTGACATTGAGGTACCAGACATTGAAACATAAGAATTAGTGGTATTTCGCTGGGCAGAATAGATACCTTCGCCAGGCGTAGCACAATCAGGTTTTATTCTGCCATCAGGTGCCGGGCCACGGCTTGAAAAAGTGGATAAAACAGTAGCATTGGTTCCATTTTGCACACTGGCAACTGCAAGCATTGATTTTGCATTTCCAGGCTCTGTTATACGATACTGGCTTGATTGTCCCTGATTACCACATGATTTTATCAGCACTACATCGCGATTGCGCCAGCAGAATAGGTCACACTCCATACTCTTAGCTGAATACTGCCCCATCGTCCCGGTCCACCAGGAATTGGAAATTGTATATGCCCGCAATTGAGGATTACGGAGGGTATTGGTTAATACATCAAAAACCGTTATAAAATTATAAGAAGAAGACGGTATCGGACATAGGTGAGAGATTCTCGCACCCTTAGAGTGTCCATCCCTTGGGTCTGTACCACCCATTGCTGAATCATTTCCGGCAATTGTACCGCCCACATGGGTACCGTGACCGTCTGGGTCACCCACTCCACTCGCTGGCGGATATTTCTTGAAAACCACCACCTTGCGGTGATTGGGAAATTCCCCCGTATCCGTAATTGCAATAGTCGGATCGCGGAAGGCATAATGGTTTACATCAAGACCGGTATCAGTATAACCAAGAACCTGGTCTATACCAAAAATGCCCTGACGCCATATCGGGCGGATTGTATCAGATGGTGGAATTCCTTTCTGATTGACCCACTGCGCCTGGTCATTTTCGGGTTCAGACGGAAACCATTCTTCAATCCAGTAAACACCAAATAAATTTGCAATATCTATTAACTTTGAGCGTTTGCACTCAACCCAGAAAAATTTTATTTCATCAGTATCTGAAAAACTCAGAATCTGAATTCCAAGGTTTGCTAAATCCCGAGCCACCTCATTAATCAATTCAGTGGGGAAAATATAAACAAGAAACTTTCCATATGTACTACCATTGAGAACCTCTCTATAGAATTTATATGCAGGCTGATATATCTCCACACTTCTGACAAAAGAGAATCTTTCCACTGATTTTTTAGTTTGATTATCCATTCTAACAACAAAATTATACCGTGAATGACATCCCAGTAATTTTGCACCTGTTGCTACAATCTGTTGCAGATTATCTTGATATATTGGACCGTACAACTGAACAAGGTAATATCCATTCACTTCTTCGGGGTATTCTTTAATACTTAAATTCTCAGGTAGAACAGGTTTTTCAACAAGGGGATCAAAATAATAATCAGTAATAGATAGAATGTTCCCGTCGCCAAGTGGCTGAGGTTCATAATAACCCA
The DNA here is from genome assembly GCA_039802005.1 of candidate division WOR-3 bacterium. Taxonomy (NCBI): domain Bacteria; kingdom Pseudomonadati; phylum Caldifarciminota; species Caldifarciminota bacterium. The sequence goes on along the minus strand of JBDRVV010000016.1, from coordinate 56,561 downwards.
ATGTAATTGGTCTGAATGGATTATTTTCCGCAAAACCTGCTAATGATATTATGAGTACTAATAGAAAATATTTCATAAAGACCTCCTTATTTTCATTATAATACGAAGTTAGAAAAATGTCAATAAGGAAATCAGCAATTCTTAAGGATTGACATAATAATTTTTTTAAGTAATATAATGGCATGAACAAAGGAAATGTTTTCAGTGGAATACAGCCTTCGGGTAGATTGCACATAGGAAATTATGTTGGTGCGATGCGAAATATGATTGCCCTGCAGGAACATTATCAATGTATTTATGGGATTGTTGATTATCATGCGATGACGGTTCCATTTGAACCGAAGAATATGGAAGAACGGATATTCAATTGTGCGGTTGATTACATTGCCGCAGGCATCGACCCTCAAAAAAGCATTCTTATGCTCCAGTCAACGGTCTCTGAACATACCGAACTTGCCTGGATATTGAATACAATAACCCCTATTTCCTGGCTCACAAGAGTCCCTACATTTAAGGAAAAGAAATCCCAGAATCCTGATTATGTGAACATGGGATTGCTTGATTATCCCGTATTAATGGCAGCAGATATTGTGCTTTATAAATCGGTTGTTGTTCCAGTAGGCGAAGACCAACTTCCCCATCTTGAATTGACGAGAGAGATTGTCCGTAAATTTAACGCCTATTTTGGTGAAACATTTCCTGAACCAAAAGAATACCTTGGTAAAGTAACAAAATTGCTTGGGCTTGATGGTGTTAATAAAATGAGCAAATCCCTTGATAATTGTATATATCTTGATGAAGATAAAGAAACAATTTGGAAGAAATTGAGCACGGCGGTCACCGATACTAATAGAAAAAGAAGAAGCGACCCTGGCAATCCTGAACTTTGCAATATTTACACTATGCATCTCGCATTCTCCAAACAAAAAGATATAGAATACTGTGCGCAAGAGTGCAGAAAGGCAGGAATTGGTTGTTTGGATTGCAAGAAAATATTGTTAGAAAATCTTTACGGCGAGTTGGAACCTATTCAGGAAAAAAGAAAAACATTAATAAATAATCCTGGATATATCTACGAAGTCCTTGATAGTGGGTATAAAAGAGCCAAGAAGATTGCCCAGCAAACGATGCAAGAAGTCTACGAAAAATTAGGGATTAAAAAATTCCACTAATAGGGTCTTACTTCATCATCAGCAAGGGTTACCGCAACTGATTGCCCCATCAATTCTATAGAAACAACAAGTTGCCGTTTCTTGCTATCTTCTTTTAAAAGAATGCCTATGGCGCCTGCCAGTGGTCCTGCCACCACTCTTACTTTTGCACCGACAACAAGATATGGCAGAGGGTAAATATTGCGGTCGCTCTGGACAAATATCTTTATTGAATCTATATCTTCATCAGGAACTGGTGTGGGTCTGCCATTTCCACATATCCTGACAACACCATTTGTTTTGTAGACCTTTAGCCAGTTTTCTTTATTGTTATCAAGTTGAACAAATAAATAGTTGGGGAATAACGGCCTTTTGATGAGAAGTTTTCTATCTTTTCGCCTGCTGGGGACGAGGATTTCCGGCAGAAAGGTACAAAGCCCCTGGTCAGTAAGAATCTTATTAGTTGTCCTTTCGTGATGGCATTTCGTATATAAAGCATACCATTTTAAGTTATTCGCAATTCTGCCGTCATTATTCATAATTTAATTATAACAAAAAAAACCATTCAGTCAAGACTCAAATAATTATTTTCTCTATACCATCTTATTGTCTCTTCCATTCCCTTTTTAAGGTCATAATGCGGACTCCATCCAGCATCTTCCATTATACTTGAACTTACACACACCCAGAAACTCTGAGACATTTCCTTGATTTTATCATAACCCACCAATCGTATTTTTTGTGGAATTAGCAGGTCACTTAATATTCCAAACAGCAAGGCAACATGTTCTGGAATGTTTATTTTTATACATTCTTTTTTTTGCAATATTTCCTGTATCGTTTTAATGACTTCATTAAAAGCATAACATATCCCATCACTGACATAGTAGGTTTTATGATTAAACAGGCTTTTTGCAATAATTATTTCCATAAGTGCAATCAAATCTTTTTCAAAAATTAAATTAATATATTTCTCTTCTTTGCTAATGTTCGGACAGAATCCTTTTTCTAAGATTCTAATGATTTTTAATATTTCCATATCATAGGGTCCATACACAGAACAAGGACGAAGTATGATGTAATCAAGTCCAGAATTAATAACAATTTCTTCGGCGAGTCTCTTTGTTATTCCATAGAATGAAACTGGAGCAGAATTTGTTTTTTCATCTACACCATTTTTAGAACTTCCCGGACCGCCTGCGGATTGAGAACTCAAAAATAGAATTTTATTAACCTTCTTCCTTCTCATTGCATTTATCAAATTCTGGGTTGCGACAACATTTGCATGATAAAATTCATAATAACTGCGTCCCATTGTTCTCGCTGCACAATGAACAACTATATCAACATCTTCAAGTGCCTGGTCAAGTCCTTGGTCATTTTCTAAATCAGCATAATTTATCAGAACATTAGGATGATCTTTATATACAATTATGTTTGATGTCCTTCGGACAAGAATTTTTATTGGTGATACCTTGGCACGGTCAAGAACAAAATTCTTACCGATGAAACCGGTCGCGCCGGTAACGAGAAGCATTTATCTATAAGGTAAAATTAGAAAAGGCTAAAATTGATAGCTCAATGAAAATTTCCGGTTGGTCGTTTTGAAATCATACATTGCCTCATCAACACCTACATCAAGGGAGAATCCGCTCGCCTTAATTCCACCACCGAATGTGAAACCAATTCGCTTGCCCTCATAATCATAGAAATAGCCGCCCCTTAGCTGTATGAAATCAAAATAATCTATTTCAAGGCCCACGCCCTTCCAAGCCTCCTGCATTTCATAACTCAGATTCTCAAAAAATGTATTGTTGGAATTGGCGAACATACCAACCAGAACTTTTGTAACTTCACCAGTAAGACGGACTTTTATAACTTTTGCATTTACTGGTTGAATTTTTAATCCGATTCTCAAGGTATATGGTAATGGATCTGATGCACCACTTTGAGAATAACTTATATTAGGACCGATGTTATGCAATGCTAAGCCTAATGAACCGTATTCAAAAGGTTTGTATAACACACCTGCATCAAAGGCATAGGTAATGCCAATACCGCCGTTTTTAATTCCCAATTCGGGCATCCTGCCAAATACCCACGGTGCAACAAGATATGAATATACAAATTTCCATCCTAAACCGATGCCTAACTTGGGATTTAATTTAAACCCATAACTTAATGCCCCTGCAATGTCAAATGTTGTATATGTTCCAAGATATACACCCTCAGGGTTAATAACATCGGTTGGTCCCGTTGTAAGATAAATCAGATTCAAACCTCCAGTTCCATTCTTTATCGGTCTTACATATGCAGCATATTCATAATACATTCCTTCGTGTAATCCAGAGAGCCAGGGTGCATGTTGTAGAGTTATTGCCTGTCTATCCATAAATGCCAGTCCAGCCTGGTTATAGTAACAGGCAGTTGCATCATCAGCTATAGCAGAAAAGGCGCCTGCCATTGCGGTTGCCCTTGCTCCGGGCCAGATTAAAAGAAAGACACAGCCCGGCCTCTGCGCAGCTGCTCCTGCAATAGACAAGGATATCAAGAGCAGTGTAAAGAGTTTATGCATCAAAAACCTCCATAACTGATTATATTATATTCTTTAAAAAACAAAAGTCAAGACCCTGTGTGCAATAGTTAAGCACGCTAAAATCCCTGGCTATTGTCTAAATGAAAGGTATTACCTATCAATTCATTTTCTCTTCTTTTCTTGCTCAGAAATAAGATTTAAGAAATTATTAATAGTGTATTCACTCAAAAGAAAAATCGTCGGTTTATCTGACAATTTCACGAGATAATTGTAATCACGCTTATCACCAATTTCCAACCCGAATTCACCCCCGCCAGCGGTAAAAATCTTTATTTTATTTCGGGGCTGGAAACTCGCCGTATCAGAAAATCCCGTTGCCCTGAGATCGCTCAAGGTGTAAAGTAGCCCATCAATTTTATTTTTCTCTATGATTTTGTCCTTATACATCCAGAGTGTATCTTTTTTTATTATCTCTTTATCGTCAATGCTTATTTTTTCTATCAATTCTTTATCAATTTTCATTATCGTCTTATCACGCCAGTCATCTGGTTTTATATTAACCTGATGTTTTGTCATTCCGCTCACCAGATAAACCTTATCGTCATTTTCAAATCGGAAATATGAATTTTGATAATCACCCGCATACTTCCCGATGTAAAAAGAAACTTCTTTTTTTCCTTTAAGAATTATTTTTATTCCATTTACACCGACTTCAAAATCGTCAAATTTTTCCTTCCTTTTTGATATGACTTCACCAAGTTTTAAATTCTTCAGATTGTTGATAAGAAAAGCAATGGTAGCACTGTCACCTTGATAGTTGAAGGGTTTTATTATCTGGTAACCATTATCTCTGATTTCTATCTCGGTCGTATCAATCGGTCTGCAAATTTGAATTGACCGCAATTCTTCAACCGTGATTATCGGTTTAGTTTGTGGTTTTCTACCTGTGAATAAAAGAATCAAAAACAGAATTACAATAACGCATATAAGAATTATTATATTCTTATGCTTCATAGCCACTTTTTCCTCCTTTTCTTATCTGCCATCTTATTATACCAACAATGATAAATATTAAAACGGGTAATAATGGCGATAACCACTGTATAAGTGTCTTCATTCCTTTGCTTATCTCTTTTAACGGTCTAATACTGACAGATTTAGAGCGAATTGAGATTAAAACCTCATCCTGAGTGAGCCAGTCAAGAATATTCATAAATAATGCAATTCCAGGGCCGCTCAAGAATTGATTATCAATGAATTTTGATGTGCCAACAACTACAACCCTTTTATCACCTGATAGGCAGCTGATAGTATTGAATGGACCCTGTTTGTCAAATGGTAGTGGTAATGGTAAGAACTTCTGTTGGTCCATAGGATTTAATGACTGCGGAGAATTTCTAAGCCAGGATGCCTTTGAAGTTCGAGCAAGTTCTTCACCACCTGTTATTGGACTGACAAAAGGCAAGACAACCGTTTCAAAATCTTTTGTGATAGGATTTTGTTTTGATAGGTCCATTATTTTCGGGAAATATGGATACGGAACGATATTCTGCATTACAAAAGACCCATGCTGGCTCCTTAAAACCATCATTTCATTATTGCGGTCCATTATCATTCCGGGTTCAATTGTAATTCCAAGTTTATTTAATAGTGTATCAACATTTGGTGTGCGAAGTGGAAAAGCAAGAAAGAAGTCTAAATTTATGCCAAATCTATCCACAAACATTGCCACCGGGATTTTATTATTTATGTATTCAAGTATCTTTTTTGTTTCCGTTGTATCAAAATCACTTTTTGGACCGGCAACGACAAGGGCATCAATCTTGGGATTTATTGTGTCTTTAAGATTGACATTAATAATGGTGTATCGGTCCCTCATTTTGTTCAAGAGATTTTCTGAGAGTGTCAATTCATCGTGTCCACTTGTAAAACCTATTGTTTTAATACTCTCTTGAGTTAATTTCTTTATCCGGGAAGTGATATCGTATTCAAGATTTGTAAAATCTTCAACTACCGGCATAACTTCTCTTTTATTTTCAAATAGGAAGACCAGTCCCATAAATCCTTGTTTCACTCCAAATTCACCCTGTTTTACTTCAGTAAACTGTAGAGGGATAATGCCGTTTCTCTGTGCATCCATCATTTGTTCAGGTGTCGTTGGGTCATTATGTTCAATCCGAATTTTACCTTTTGACCTCAAACGATATTCACCAAGCAGGTCATTGAGATACTGGGCACGGTTGTTGTATGGAAATGGCAATTTACTTGTAATATAGGCATGAATCACAATATTATCGGGCAAATCATTCAATATCTTCAATGTTGCCCTGCTCAATGAATAGATATTACCCTGAGTAAGGTCTAATCTAAAAAATAATCTTGTTGAGACAAGATTGATAAGAATTATTACAATGCCAATAAGCGCCCACTGAGTAGTACTCAGCAACCTTTCTTTTATCCTGCTGTAAAAATAAAGTGCACCGTAAATGAATAGAAATGTTAGTGAAAGGAAATATATGAAATCCCGTGAGTCAATTATGCCACGAATTATGTTATTGAGATGGTAATCAATGCTGATATAATTGAAGAAAGGCATTATGTTTGTCGGAAGGGCAAAGAGCAATTTGCCGATGATAAAGAAGAAGAAAGAAATGAATATACTAATAATGAATGCAACGATCTGGGTTGTAGCAATTGATGAAGCAAAAATTCCAATACCCGTGAAGAAGAGGGCAAAAAGTATTAGACCGATATAACTTGTGAACACAATCCCCCAGTCAATATTACCTAAAAATGATGAAATGATAGGAAAAATAAGCGTTACACACAACCCGATCAAAATCAAAATAAAGGCAGAAAGCCATTTACCAATTATAACATCAGCATCTTTAATCGGGAGTGTAGCAAGGGTCTCAATTGTTCCATGTGCCCTTTCTTCAGCAATCAATCTCATACATATGCCTGGGATTAAGAGCAGAAACAAAATGGGAACAATGTTTACGAAACCATTTATATCTGCCTCACCACCCAGAAATAAATCCTGGGCATAGAACCAGCCACTCAAGCCAACAAATACTATCAGTATGATATAGGCAATTGGTGAATTGAAATAAGTATTCAACTCTTTTTTGATTATCGCCTTAATCATTGTTCCTCCTTTGTCAATTCTCTGAATATATCTTCAAGTGATGTTGCTTTCCGGTGTAGATCAAGAATTTTCCAGCCTTTATTGACCGCAGTATCAAAAATGGTCTCTCTAATATCCTTTTCGCTGATTATTTCGTATTGATAAAGATTGTCTTCAACCTTTTTTTCGTTTATTTCTTTTATCTCTGCTATCCGTTTTAAATCTTTTAGTGGACTCTGTTTTGCGATTAGTTCAAGGGTTATCGTTTCACCCCCTTTAGCCATTGTCCTTATCTCGTTTTTGTTTCCATCGGCAACAAGTTTACCTCTATTTATTATCAATACCCTTTCACAGGTTGCCTCTGCCTCAGAAAGGATATGGGTTGAGAGCATTACGGTTTTCTCCTTTCCCAGTTCTTTTATAAGATTTCGTAATTCAACTACCTGGTTTGGATCAAGACCTTCGGTTGGTTCATCAAGTATTAAGATATCGGGGTTATGAATTATTGCCTGGGCAACTCCCACCCTTTGGCGATAACCACGAGAAAGAGTGCCAATATTTTTATTCAATACTTCAGTGATGCCGCAGATCTCCGCCACTTCGTTTACCCGATTCCTCAGGTTCTCAATGTGTCTTATCTCACCGATAAATTCAAGATACTCATAGACCTTCATATCAGGATACAGCGGATTATCTTCAGGTAGATAGCCAATCAACTCTTTTGTCTTTATCGGCTCTTCGTTCACATCAATTCCATTAATCAGGCATTTACCACTGGTCGGTATTAGATAACCTGTGAGCATCCTCATTGTCGTTGTCTTTCCGGCACCATTCGGTCCAAGAAATGCAACGATCTCGCCTTTTCCAATATTGAAAGAAATATTATCCACAGCCCTTGTTGAACCAAAATGTTTGGATAAATCTCTGACTTCAATCATTACACCTCCTTATCAAAACTTAATAGCTTCGTTTATTGAAATCCGAAAATGAATATTTAATTATATAAAAAAAATCTAAATAGTCAAGTTTACGAAAATCAGATTTAAAATTTTGTATCTAATTGAATACCGAGCTCTTTTTTTGTAGAAATTTTTTCCAGAAGGGTAAATTTCATTGTTATGCTAATATTCTTTGTAGGCTTAATTGAACAATAAATAAATCCATGCCTTCCTTTTCCATAAACCATTCTATTGTTAATAATTCCGGGTAAATCAGGTTCATAAACATAAATACGGGTTGAATAAGAATCTGTATCAAATAGACCATATCTGCATTTCGCATCAACAAATCTCGTATCAATTCCCAACTCTACCCCATCAAATATTCCCCTTTTTAATGAATCTCTATAATCATATTTTTCCTCAAGTCTCAAATCAAAATATAAAAATCTTTTTATCTTGAACCGCAAAAAAATACGCG
>JBDRVV010000016.1:0-48318 GCA_039802005.1 candidate division WOR-3 bacterium | reverse complement strand
TATCGGTAAAGCCTATTTTTTTACCAAGATTAAATTTCAAATCATATCTATTTGTATCTGCCTGGTTGTTGGTATAAATATTAACGGTCGTTCCTGCATGAACTATGGGCGAATTATTATTTAAATCGAAATATAAGCCAATGTAATCTTTATCTGCCTCAGCACCCTTTGGTGCATAGTATCCAGGATTGAAATATTTGCCCGCAATATTGAATTCAAAATTATAGGGTAAAAGTCCTACCCAGCCAAAAATACTGCCCAGGCGATTCTGGAACGACCTTGCAAATTCCGCGAAAAGAATAAATCTATCTGCATAATAATTCAGATTAAAACCAGTCATAAAATAATTTTTACCATAAAAACCAATTGTGGAATCAGAACATACAAATGACGGTTCATAATCAGACCAGTATGTGGTCTGTCCTAACAGAATTTTATCTTTTATATAGCGTATATTATAGCCAAATATCTCTTCGCGGATGCGGTCCTTGTGTGCATTTGATGCTGAATCAGTGTGGTTTCCTGAGGGATCAAAAGACCTTGCATATCCTGAAGTATCAATCCTGCCATCAAGTTTTTGATTTGAATAGAAAAGCGCATAATTAATGAATAGAGTATCAGTCAGCGCAGCACCAAAAAATCCACCATTTTCCATTGTTGAAGTATAGGGTGTTATACCCCGCTCCCGGGTTAGTAATCTAAAGTCAGTCCCCTGAAAGAATGTGCCGGTTGAAGAAAGAATGATACCTGAACCAAAATCAAGGTTGTAATTCCCCAGGGCAAATTTTCTTTTGCCTTCATCAATCAGAACGCCCGCGCTGTAGTAATCAAGAAAAGAAGATTCATAAGGGTCTTTTTCTGTGACAATAAAAATCTTGTAATCCTGCATAGCAAATATGTTTTTTGTATAATACTCTTCGCTACCAACTTTATCTAATTCCTTTTGGAGCCTCAATCTATTCTGCACAGCCTGCCATTTAAAAGGTTTAGTCTTTACTGTTAGATAGGGTCTTATCAACTCAACAAATTCTCTATCAAACCCTTTTATCTTGAGCAGACCATCAACTGTCTCAAAACTTCCGAATTTCTCCCTGTATCCAATAATCTTTAAACAATCAGCAGGTTTTAAAAATGGAATTTTTGATAATTCCCTTAAGTCTGCCGTATTAAGGTCAACTGGATTATTTTTTAAATTTTCTAATTCGAATAATATCGTTTCAAAATCTTTTTCCTGTTCGGTTTCAAATAAGTCCTGATTTAAAGTGTGAAATAACAAAAAAATTAAGGCGAACATCAAAAAAAATTAACAAAAAAAGAATGGGACAGACCCAACTGGCGATGGCTCGTTCCCGCATAATCAAGAATGATTCTACCAAGATGAATTCTTAAACCGAATTCAAAAAGAAAATTTTCCGTACTCAATCCAGTGAAACATTCAAAATTCTTTACTGGCATTATAAATAATCCGGGTTTTAAAAATGGTTTTTCTTTCTCTTTGCCCATTATGTAAAAATACGGTTTAAATTCTTTATTTAAAAAGTAATTTGAGCCAAAAACATAAGTCACCGGCAAATAATCAACTTCAGAAAATTTTGGATAATTTATATTATTAAGACAAAAATCAAATTTAAAATTAGAAAGATAATAAACGCTGCCCAATTTTATTGTATATGTAAAACGATTTGTATATTCTTTTATCCAGTTGTTTAAAAGACCGATGGAGATACCGCCCGTCAATGTTTTATAGATAAGGAATCCACCCGAAAGTTCTAATGCATTCTCTCGATATAGTTCATTACCTAATGTTTTCAGCCTCAACCTGAATGGTCTGATTTGCAGGTCAGCATTCCAGGTGTGTAACTCATTGATTCCAAATTTTTCATCACCACCAAATGATATAAATACTTTCGGTTCAATAAAATCCGCAGGATTGAATTTTGGGTTATTCAGGGCACAATCCGGAAAGAGAAAATTTTCAAAGATATTTAAAAGACAGAAAATTATCAAATCTCTTCAACCTTTAACACCATCCCCTCAGAGTTTAGAACTCTTATTTTTGCTCCCCTTTTTATTGGTTTATCGCTCACTGCATTCCACCATTCACCATGGACAAATGCAGTTCCTCCTTTTTCATCAATATCAGTTCTGGCAATACCTATTTCACCAACAAGTCCTTCTTTGCCGGCGGATGGTCTTCTGAATTGAGCTTTAATTCCCATAAACAACAAAATACCTACAAAAATGACAATAATAATGACAACGACCATTATCACCTCCCAGGATACCCTTAAAAACGGCAGGTCACTTTCAAAAAGAATCAAAGAACCAATTATCAGTGATACAACACCACCAACGCTCAATAATCCATGTGATGTTACATAAATTTCAAGGATGAAAAAGATTGCACTCAATATAATCAATGCCAGACCTGCATAATTAACGGGCAAAAGATGTAAGGCGTAGAATCCGAGGATTAAACATATGCCACCAACAACGCCTGGAAAAATCATTCCCGGGTTCTGAAGTTCAAAAAATAAACCGTATATTCCAAGCAATAATAAAATATATGCAATATTTGGATTTGTCAGTATCAAAAGCAATTTTTCTCTTAAGGTCATGGAAAGTTTTTTGGACGGGGAAGATTTTGTATCCAATTTTTTTGTTTGTTCATGGATTTTAATCTCTCTGCCATCAAGTTTCTTAATCAATTCTTCTTCGTTTTCTGCAATGATTTCACAGACACCAATCTTCAATGCGGTCTCATCATCAATTGAGGCACTTTCGCGCACTGCCTTTTCAGCCCACTGGACATTGCGATTTCTTGCCTTTGCCAGAGATTGTAGATATGCCACAGCATCGTTTGTCACCTTATTTGACATAACACTATCAACTTTTTCTCCTCCCATTCCCACGGGATGGGCAGCACCAACATTTGTTCCCGGTGCCATTGCGGCAATATGGCTTGAGTATAAAATAAATACGCCCGCAGATGCAGCCCTTGCCCCCTTGGGTGCAACATATATAACGACAGGAATTTTCGCATTTAAAATTCTCTTTGTTATTTCCCTCATTGATTCATCAAGTCCACCCGGTGTATCAAGTTTTATAATGAGACACTCTGCATTTTTTTCCTCAGCAATCGTAATGGCACGGAGTATATAGGCACTGCTTGCCGGACTTATGACCCCACTCAATTCACCAAGATAGATTGTATTCGTCTGTAGTATAACCAACGAAAATAAAATTGCCATAATTAATGATATTCATTTTAAAGAATAAGTCAAGATGAACAGGGGCTGGGGAAACAGGACCCCTAAACCCAGCCCCAAAGTGGGAGTGTCTATGAAGGGTCAACTGTTTTTTCAATAAGTTTTATCAAAGACTCTTTGGGAAGGGTTAAAAATACCTCAACTATTTCCGGGTCAAATTGTTTTCCCGCATACCTTTTTATTTCTTCCCTTGCCTCCTCGTCAGTGAGCTTTTTTCTATATGGACGGTTGCTCAGCATTGCTGAATAAGTATCACAAACCGCAAGGATCCGTGAAAAGAATGGAATTTCACTGCCCTTCAATCCTTCTGGATAACCGCTTCCATCCCATTTTTCATGGTGGTATAATATCCATTTCTCAATCTCCAGCAGTCCTTTTATAGGTTTAATTATTTCATAACTAAATATAGGGTGCTTTTTCATAATTATCCATTCATATTCACTCAAACTTGATGGCTTATTCAAAATATTTTCTGGAACCGCAATCTTTCCAACATCGTGTAATAAACCAGCGAATTTTATAAGTTCTAATTCTCTCTCAGAACATTCAAATTTTTTTGCCAATTCAACTGCAAGATTTGAAACCTGCAATGAGTGTCCTTTGGTATAAGGGTCGCGCATCTCAATTGCCTGCACCAGGGCAAATACTGATTCAATATTTATCTCTTTAATCTTTTCTATCGTCTGTATTTTATCAATTGCTATTACCAGTTGACGACTTATACCCTCAATATATTTTTTTACCTCGCCCGTCTGATAAGTTTTATTATTTGATAGCAAAATTATAGCACCTAATAGATCTCCCTTCAATATTAGAGGCACACCGATGAAGGTTGAACAATTCTCCTTTTTTAAAACATTAGGAAAATCAAAGTCTTTATTGGATTTTTCAATAAAAATACTCTTTTTCTCTTTAACAACCTTCCAGAGAAGACCGTCTTTATTTTCAATCATTTCTTTATGAAATTCTTCATTCAAGTTTTGATTTGCATAAGGGATTAATTTCATATCAGGTTTATGCAAAATATAAATGCCAAGGGCATCGCAATTAAATAGGTCTGCAATCACCTTTTTTACACCATTGATTATGCTCTTTGGTGTAAGTCCCGAAATTATAACCCGGTCAATCTCCCATAAACCTTTTAAATACTTAAGTATTTTATCAACTTCTTTGAAGATTTTTTTTGCAAAGATAAATCCTAAAAAAATTAATATGCTAATAATTAATATCAAAACCTCAAGTGCCTCAAGTCTGAATCCGAACAGGTTTAATAACCCTCTTATTGCCATAACGAATAAGGCGATTGAAACCAATATCCATGCAGGATTCGGCATCCTTTTATAATAATATAAAGAAATACCTATTGCAGTTATTTGAAAAAATAGCGCCGATATGGTTATTATCTCATTCATATAAATTTTTATTGTTTAAGGGACTGCCCGAAAGGGCAGTCCCCTTGAAAACATTATCAATCTACCCGGACCGGCTTCAGCATTATCTTGCACCAACCGAGTTCCTGGATGCTCATTATCCCATTATAGAATAATTTTATCTTTGAGCCAAATTCGGAACGATCATAATTTGCCAGTTTCAATACAATCATCTTATCATCCCGGTATGCAATCTCCCCACGGTATTTTGAACCATCAATCATCTTTATCTCATATAAATGGACAGGCGCCATAAAACACCCCTTTATTTAAATTAATTAATCGGCGGTGGCGGTGGCGGTGGAGCAGGTGCCTTCACCGTATCCGAATCTGCAAACGCCACTGCCGGGGTTATTATATCAAGACCTGACCCAATAACAGGATTACTATTCTGGTGCATACTGAGACCAAAAATTCCACCGAGCACCAGAAGGATTATGATATATGTTATTGCCCTCTTCATTTTGACTCCTTTTGCCTATTTATATAGCAAATTTCGTGCCCGAACAAAGTCTTGAAATTTCAAGAGAAAATGGACTCGGTCATTAATAAATGTGTCTAAAATTTGGACATATCTTGGATTTCTTAAAAGTATATGGAATTTCGTTGGTTTTTATGACATTCGTGTCAAAATTTTGGACACTTTCAAAATCTGTCGCATTTATAGAAAATACCCAGTCAGATTTTTAAGATCGTATTATAAAAACTATTTAATATCGTACTTATTTAAATAGTTATAAAGTGTCGCCCTCGCAATACCTAACAATTTTGCAGTCTTTTTCTTATCATAGTTTGTTGCATTCAATGCCTCAATTATCACCTCTTTTTTTATATCTTTTAAGGAAACTATCTCTTTCTTCTCTTTCCCCAGACCTATGTCATTTATCGTGATTATATTGCCTTTACACAAAGTCACCGCCCTTTCAATCACATTCATCAATTCCCTTACATTCCCAGTCCAGTGGTATTCTTTCAATCGTTCAATCACTCCAGTTCCAAAGCCTAAAATATTTTTATTCATTTGTTTAGAATATTTTTCAAGAAAGAATTTCGCAAGTTCCGGAATATCAATAGTTCGCTCCCTTAGTGGTGGCACCCTTATCCTGAAGACATTTATCCTGAAGTATAAATCCTGCCTGAACCTACCTTCTTCAACCTCTATCTCAAGTTCTTTATTTGAAGCAAGAATGAATCTTACATCTATCTTTCTCGTTGTGGTCTCACCAAGCCTGCGGATTATCTTATCCTCTACTGCCTCAAGCATCTTCGCCTGGAATCCCGCAGATGTATTTGAAATCTCATCAAGGAATATTGTCCCGCCTTCGCCCTCTTCTAATAGACCTTTTTTGTCGTTTAAGGCACCTGTGAATGCACCTTTTTTATGCCCGAATAGTTCTGATTCAAGCAGGGTCTCGGGTATGGCACCACAATTTATGGAGATAAATTTTTTATCCCTGCGTTTGCTTTTCAAATGAATCAATCGGGCAAGCATACCCTTTCCGGTTCCGGTCTCACCGGTGATTAAAACCGGCGCATCTGACTGGGCAATCGCCTCTATATCTTCATAAATCTTTTTCATTTTTCTTGATCTACTTATTAGATAACCAGCACCAATCTCGCCAATCACATTTGCCTTTAATAAAATATTTTCGCTCTTTAAATTTTTAAATATAATGGACTTTTCAATGACCGAGGCAAGTATCTTTGATATTGTGTTTAAAAAATCCCGGTCCTGTTCATTGAATATTGAGCCTGCCATCCTTGAGTCAAGGTATATAGCACCGACAATATTATCACTAACCACAAGGGGGATACAGAGTATTGAACGGATTTGGTTCAATAAAACACTCTTCTTTATATTGAATTTAGGGTCATCAACCGCATCCGGGATAAAGACTATTCTATTTTTATCAATCTCCTCAATTGTGGACTTTGAAAGTTCACCCGCATCCTTTATCGTCTTTTTATCTATATTCCTGCCGGCAACAAAATCCATCCCCTTTTCACCTTTAATAAATATCGCTCCCCTCTCTGCACCAGTAGCCTCTATCACCAGGTCAAGGACATTTAACACAAAATCTTCATCACCGAGATTAGAATTTATAAGTTCAGCGAGTTTAGAGAATGTATCAAGGTATTGGACCGATATTATCCTCCGTGAATAATCACGGATGATATCCGGGTAGATATATAATTTCAGTTTCTGAACCCTGTTCAATTCAAGTTCTGCACCGATTGTTTTAAATACCTGTTCCACTGACTCAAGTTCTTCTGCAATCTCTTTTATCTTCTCTCGCTCAAGGCCCTTATCAATAAGGGATTCAATCTTTAATTTTTTAATATATCCATAGTCGTATAAGAATCCCTTATTTTTCAGATATTTTAGTTCTGAATCTACATCTAATCTATCTATCAATTTCATTCTGAACTTATTTATCTTTATCAGGGCATCTGCCATTATATACTCCCTGCTATCCTTTATCGCAATCTTCTTTAAACTCTCTGCAAGATTCAATGAGCGTTCAAAATCTTCTATCTCATAATAGAACTGGCTTGATTTGAGATATGCCTCCTGTTGAATGGAGACCTCCAGACCTTCCTGTTTAAGTATATCAATACCCTTTTCTATATTCTCCCTTGCCTTTTCAATGCTTCCCAACACAGAATATACCAGACCGAGCCCTATAAGATATAAGACGCCTTCTTTCCTTGCTGATCTTTGCTCAAGTATTGACTTCGCCTTATCAATCTCTGACAACTTGTAATAAATCATTGCAAGCATATAATTTGCATATTCAGAATCCGGTTCAATTCCCAGGGCATTTTTGTAGAATTTAAGTGCCTTTTCAAATTTGCTCGTTTCTTCAAGAATACCAGCAAGCTGTGTAAAACATATATGCTGATGGATCTTATTACCAATCTTCAAGGCACTATTCAGGGTATGTTCAAAAATCTTCCTGGCATTATTTATATCACCGTTATTGCGAAATAATATTGCCTTGTTAATCATCCCTGACAAAAGGGCATTAAAGTCTTTAATATGCTCAAATCCTTTTATTGCAATCTCAATATATCTCATTCCATTTTCAATATTACCGGTCTGGAGATAAAAAGAACTCAATAGATTTGCTACATAGGCATATTGCTTGTTTAGACTGTTCTTTTCGCAGAATTCTAATAATTCTTTACATACATTCTCGCCTTTTCCATACTCACCCGTAAACCACCAGCGTGTAGCATCGTAGTATAATGACTCTGCCTCAAGTCCAGGGTCATTTATCCTTCGGGATATCTTTATCGCTTCATTGATTATCCTTCCCCCTTCATCAAAATCCCTTAAACTTATATAACAATAGGCAAGGCGGTTTAAGACCTCTACCTGCCTCTTTTCTTCTACATTTCCTTCAAGCGCTTTTCTTAGATATTCAATCGCCTTATCATAGTCTCCCAGATTTGAATATGCCTTTCCTATACCGAATAATGCATCACATCTAAACTGAATATATCTAACGGACTTATTGAAGTGTTCAATCGCCTTATGGTTATCCCCGGAAAGGAGATATAGATTACCTAATTTTATGAGAATTGAGGCGTATTCTTGTGATTTTTCACTTCCTGCACATTCAAGGGCATTTGTATAATATTCTATAGCATTATTTCTATCATTTATCTTTTCAGCGCTCTCTGCGGAAAGACGAAAATAGTGAAACGCCATTTTCGTTTCACCGATTTGCTTATATAGCCTGCCAAGCAGTGGGTAGTAAATTTCGTAAGATTCTATTTCTTCTATCGTCTGAGCAATTCTTTTAACAATCAGGACAGTATCTTCTTTTGCCATTTGTTTTTCAACCAGATTTTTTACTATCTGATTTGTAAGAACGAAAAATCTCTTACCATGTATATATTCGTCTTTAATAAGCCCCAATAATTTCAAAACCTCAATACTGGTATTATTCAACATAGGGAAGATTGACCAGAAAATAGAAGATTCTAATGGATAATCAGCAATACAAAGAACCTTCAAGATATTGATTTCGTCCTCATTCAAACCCTGTAGTTTCATTGATAATATTCCTTCAACATCTTCAGAAATTCTAAATTCTTTTAGTGCACTCATATCAATCTGCCATTTATTTATCTGGTAATCTAAAATATTCTGACTATGGAGCGCCTTCAAGGTTTCAACAATGAATAATGGATTGCCGCCGGTATACTTACGAAACCATTCTATAAAATGAGAAATTTCAGTCCCATCTTTTGTTTCAATCTCAAAAAATGTCTTATTAATCAATGTTCTCATCTCATCAATAGAAAATGGCTTTAAGTTAAGTTCAAAGAAATTTAAGTCCTTTACCCTTTGGTCATAATTTGCTGTGCCAATCATCGTAATATTTGTATTCTCAAGGCTATGCCCGATGAATCTGAACAGCCCGAGTTCATAATCATTCAATTTATCAAGGTCATCAACGAGTAAAACGACATTTCTATCTTTTGCATATTCAATCAATCGCTCAGTAATCTCATCATATACCTGAAACTGGTCTTCTTTCTTAGAAAAATCTAAATCTTTAAAATTAATGGAATCACAGACAAACTCGTGGAAATAACCATGTTCCCTGCCATTGAAAGAGAAGACATCATAGCCTTTGAAAAGGTATTTATAACGCAACTCTCTTAAAAACCTCGTCTTTCCTGAACCAACCTCGCCATTGAGAACCACCGTATCACCCTTCAATTTCAATAATCTTTCCATAATCTCAGGGATTTCAACAAATCCAGTTGGTGGTAATTGAACTTTATAATTAGGAAATACAAATTTTTTTTCAGGGACAAGACTGCTGAATACCTCAAATAATTCTAATGCAGTCGGCCTCAGGGCGGGTTCTTCCGATAAGAGTCGAAGGATTGTATTATTTAAAACTTCCGGGATATTTTTTATTGGTTTAATCGGCTGTTTTATACCTGACCCTGATAATATCTCATAGATAATAACACCGAGTGAGTATAAATCACTACGCTGGTCCATACCAATCCCTTTTATAACTTCGGGTGCGACATAACCAATGGTGCCATACTCTTTAATCTGATGGGTTGAAATGCCGGCAAATCCAAAATCAATGAGAACGGCTTTTTTTTCTTTTTCATTATAAATTATGTGTTCTGGTTTAATATCTCCATGTATAAAACCTTTATTATGGAATGCACCAAGTGCATTGATAATCTGTATTATTGACTCAATAAATTCCTCAGAAAATTTATTGAAAGAATGGGTTATCGGTTTTCCCCGCATATATTCAAGAGTAAAAAATGCCCTGTTATCTTCGGTAATATTATATTCATATACAGGGACAATATTGGGATGTCTGAATTGAGAAAGAATCTGGAACTCTCTGCGGATTATCTCATTAAATTCAGGATAACTCTCACGCGCGATCTTTAAGACAAGTTCGGTTTTACTATCACTAACCCTGTAGACTGATGTATAATTTCCTTTTTCAATCTCTTCAATGATTCTATACCTGCCTATTTTCTGCATTATATTTTAGTTTATTCTATTTCCTATAATTGTCAATGGACAAGATTTTTTGTCTTGAAAAAAGAAAATTTTTGAATATATTTTTGAGATTGAAGGACATTTTTCCTAATTTATCAAGGAGAAGAGATGAAATCAAATTCAGATTTTCAACCTTATATAAAATCGGATGAGAGAATTGGTGAATTCACTGTAAGGGCAGTTGTTCTCGGTTCAATCCTGGCGATTGTCTTTGGTCTGGCGAACGCATATCTCGGATTAAAAGTTGGAATGACGGTATCCGCATCAATCCCCGCTGCAGTAATATCAATGGCAATTTTGAAGGGTGCACTAAGAAAAGGAACAATATTAGAAAATAATATTTCCCAGACCATTGGCTCTTCTGGTGAATCATTGGCAGCAGGGATTATCTTTACAATCCCCGCATTCTTTATGTGGGATTACTTTCCTGATGCCTGGACAATTATTTTGATTTCTTTTTTGGGTGGATTTTTGGGCATTTTATTTATGATTCCTTTAAGAAGGTATTTAATCGTTCAGGAACATAAGACCCTTCCCTATCCCGAGGGAACCGCCTGTGCTGAGATCTTAAAGGCAGGTGATAAGGGGGGTGCAAAGGCAAAGATTGTATTTTCAGGTGTGGGAATCGGTGCTTTATACAAATTTTTGATGAGTGGTCTGAAATTGTGGAAAGAGACTGCAACCTGGCTGGTGAGCGGTGTAAAAGGAATGGAAATCGGCATTGACTTAACACCTGCTTTATTAGGTGTTGGATTTATCATTGGTCCAAGAATCGCTTCCTATATGCTCTCCGGTGCAATCCTTGGTTATCTCGTGATAAGCCCTTTGATTGCGTTTATTGGTGCAAATTTAAATACACCAATTCCTCCCGCGGATAATATCGTTGCACTCCTCTCTCCTTCGGAAATTCGCAGTTATTATATTAGATATATCGGTGCGGGTGCGGTTGCGGTCGGTGGATTGATAAGCCTTCTACGCGTCTGTCCGATCGTATTTAAATGCTTCAAACTCGGATTCGTTGAAATGTTCAAAGGATTTAAATTTTTACCCGATAAGAATGCCCCAAGGACCGAGCAGGATATCCCAATGAGTGTGGTAATTGCTGGTGCAATAATAATTGCAATCTTAATGTTACTCATTCCCCAGACCCATATTGGCATTATTGGAATGTTGATCGTTGTTATATTCAGTTTCTTCTTTGTTACTGTTGCATCAAGGATTGTGGGAATCGTTGGTAGTTCATCAAGCCCGGTCTCAGGGATGACAATTGCTACACTGCTTATAACCTGTTTGATATTTGTCGCTTTTGGCTGGCGGGGAATGCCGGGAATGATCGGTGCAATGTCCATTGGTAGTGTCGTTTGTATTGCAATATGTATGGCTGGTGATGCATCCCAGGATTTAAAGACTGGATTTTTAGTTGGCTCAACTCCTTTCTACCAGCAGATTGCTGAATTTATCGGTGTTATTATCCCCGCATTATTTATGGGTGGTGTATTGATGCTTTTACACAAAACAATGGTGATAGGTTCTGATAAACTTCCCGCACCCCAGGCAACGCTCATGTCATTTGTAGTAAAGGGTGTGCTCAGTGGAACCTTACCCTGGACCTTTGTTGGTCTGGGAGCAATTCTTGCAATTGCTGTGGAATTGCTGGGAATATCTGCATTACCATTTGCAATCGGACTCTATCTTCCATTATCACTATCAATGCCGATTATGGCTGGTGCGTCAATCTACTATTTTATACAGAAAACATCTACGGGTGAAATTTTAAAATTCAAAGAAGAGAAAGGCATTCTATTCTCCTCAGGTCTTGTTGCCGGTGACGCCCTCGTTGGTGTGCTAATTGCATTTTTGATTGGAATCCCTGCCCTCAATAAAATCTATGAGAGTTTACCAGTGGGTGCCTGGCTTGGCAATTATGCTAATATCGGTTCTATAATTATCTTTTTTATTCTTGCATTAGTCCTTTTCTTCCATTTGCATAGTAGAGGTGAAAGAAATGTCGGTAGAAGACCAGATTAAAGAAGCAATAACAAAACAAGACTTTGCTTCTGCAGCCCGATTGGTCGTAGCGCACAGCCGTGATTTGCTCCAGCAGGGAAAAATCAATATATTAAAAGAATTCCTTAACGCAATCCCTGAAGATGAGTCTGCAAAGAATCCAAAACTCTTACTCGTTCGTGCCAACACCGATTATTTAAGTGGCGAACTGCTCAGTGCCGAAAGAAAGATTCAAACCGCAATTCCAATCTTGAAAAAACAGGGTGATAAATCAGGGCTCACTGCGGCATATCGTTATCTATCTTATATCTATCAGGATATGGGAGAAAATAAAAAGGCAATTGAAGTTTCAAAACTTGGCTTGAAACTTCTTCCCCCAGACGACTTTCGAGGAAGAGCAGGACTATTATCTACAATAGCAGGGAGTTACTGGAGACTTTTAAAATACAAAGAAGCCATACAATTTTATAAAAAAGTAATGGATATTTATATTGCAATTGGTGATAAAGAAGGGGAAATGCGCACGCTTGCCAATGCTTCAGCAATAGATGTGAAATTGGGAAATTTTCAAAAAGCAAGAAAAGAAAAAGAAGAAGTACTCAGGTTCTATGAAAATTCAGATAACAGAAGGAGTTATTGTCTTGCGGCTTTGAATCTTGCTGGATTGTATCTTTTGATGAGAGAACTTGACCGTGCTGAATCGCTCTCCACATCGGCAATCACCGAGGCTATGAAGATTGGTCTGGGCTTAGCAATTGGTCCGGCAATGGTTAATTTAGGTGAGATATTAATGTTCCAGAAAAAATTTAAACAGTCAGAAGATACCCTTCTTCAGGCAATGAAAAAGACCGATGATGCCCAGACTTCATCGTTTTTGACCAACTGTTGTATTGCGTTAAGCAGATTATATCGCTTACAAAATAAGATTGATTTAAGCAAAAAATATGCGCTAAAGGCATTGGAATCTTGCCCAGCAGATACACCAATTGAAAGGGCCGGTGCTGAATTCAATATGGCACAGTTATACTTTGCAACCGGCAAATACACAGAGGGTCTCAAATTATTGAAAAAATCGCTCAACTATTATAAAAAAATGAAAATGGCATATCATACCGCGACTGGTTATTTAGAACTTACAGATGATTTATTAAATCAAGAAAAAAAGGCATCTGCCGTTAAGACATTTTCAAAGGCACTTAATATCTGTCAGAAGTACGGCTATGATTTTTTATTTGACCCTGCAATTTTTAATAATTACTGGCATCTTATTGAAAAATTGAATCCCCAGAGTCCGCGCCTTTATATCAAAAAACTGAATTTAAAATATAAACCGCTTACAGCAATTGGATCAAAACTCCCAGAGATAAAATTTCTTACCTTCGGTGGATTTGAAATATTTGTAAATGGTGTAAAAATAGAAAAATGGCGCCGGAATTCGGCACGATTGGTATTCAGCCTACTCTTTACAAAACAAATAATAAACAGGGGTGGGGAACTCATATTCGAAGATAAATTTGTCCCCAGTGATACACTTCTACTTGCGCTCTGGCCCGAAAAACCACAGGCGCTGGCAACAATGAACCTACAGGTCGCAATAAACGAACTTCGCAAAAGGTTAGAACCGAATTTGAAAGAAGGTAAAAAATCACAAATAATAGAATATGAAAATCACTCTTACCGGATGAGGTTGGATAGTATCCACACCGACTTAGAAGATTTTTTGAAATTTTATCGCCAGGCACGGCAATTAGAAATATCAGGAAAAAATAAAGAGGCATTAAAATTCTACCAAAAAATCTTTGACTTGTATAAGGGTGACTTTTTGTCGGGAATTGATTTAGTAGATATTATAATGGTGCGTGAGCAGACACGCGAGATTTTCATTAGTGCAGCCATTACCGCCTCACGCATAAACCTCAAATATAATAATATTGAAAGTGCTATCAGCACCTGCAAGTTGGCATTATCAAAAGATGAACTATCAGAGGAATGCCATCGGGTTCTGATGGAATGTTATGCACAGATAGGTAGAAAGGACCTGGTATTAAAACAATA
The DNA here is from genome assembly GCA_039802005.1 of candidate division WOR-3 bacterium. Taxonomy (NCBI): domain Bacteria; kingdom Pseudomonadati; phylum Caldifarciminota; species Caldifarciminota bacterium. The sequence continues at coordinate 34,003 of JBDRVV010000016.1, read as the reverse complement.
TGAAAGAATTAAAAATATCATAAAAGATGAATTAGGTCTGGAACTGAGTAGGGAAACAGAGGATTTGAAAAATCATCTCCTCTCGTAGGTTTTTTTATAATTAGCAGGGCAAGGCTTTAGCCTTGCATAAAAACACAAACCTAAAGATTTACCTGAGACTGCCGATTCATTAAAATTGATGTAGTGTCCGAGTTTACTTGGCTCTTATAAATTTGCAGACCAAGGTCTGCCACTACGAGTCAATCATTTTTTTCCCAGTAGTGGTTGAACTTGCTCAACATTGATTATTGCAGAGTAAACTCTGCCACTACAGGATTTGATGCAGACCAAGGTCTGCCACTACAATCTGCCATGTCCTAAAACAATATCTTAATCACCTTCACAACAAACTGGTAAGTGTTTGGTAAGTGGAATTTTTATAAAATAATGAATAAATTTATAGCTATGCTTGACTTTGCTTCAAATATCTATATAATTAGCCACAATCTTTTTGGCAAATGCCCAAAAATCAAAATGGACAACAAGGAGGTTCAATGAAAAAGCTATTAGCACTTGGCATTGCAGTAGGATTGTTTTTCGTTGGTTGCGGTGATAAAGAACCACCCGAGGTTTCAATCACCCAACCCGCAAATGGAGACACCGTTGGTGGAACCATTATCGTTAATGCGAATGCAACTGATAATAAAGGAGTAACTGAAGTAGAGTTTTACATAGATAACATCCTCGTTTCCACTGACCAATCTTCACCCTATTCCCATTCCTGGAATACCTCCGCCTTACAGGATAATTCTCAGCACAATATCTATGCCAAGGCTTATGACAAGGCAAATAACGAAGGAACTTCAGAAGTAATAACCGTAGTGGTCATCAATCCACCAAACACACCAGCAACACCCTGGGGTCCTTCAAGTGGTTATCAGGGCTCTCAATATTCTTATGAATTCTATACTTGTGCCAGTGACCCGGCTGGTCAGGGTGTGGCAGTAAGATTTTCCTGGGGTGATGGAGATACCTCAGCATGGAGTTCGTATCAGGTGAGCGGTGATACAATCGCAATGACGCACTCATATTTATCAACTGGCACATTCAATGTCACTGCCCAGGCAAAGGATGTAAATGGAGCAACCTCAGAATGGTCAGGTGCACATCAGATTACAATTACTACCGGCTCCAGCCAGGCACCGAATGCCCCTACCGTCACCGGACCAACGAGCGGAAATCCAAATGTGTCCTATGATTTTAATGCCACAACAACCGATCCCAATAATGACTTAATCTCAATCCGCTTTGCCTGGGGTGATGGAGATACCTCAAACTGGAGCGGTTATGTATCAAGTGGTTCAACAGTAACAATGTCCCATTCTTATGCAAACACTGGTTTATACAATATCACTGCACAGGCAAGGGATATCCATGGTCTAAGGTCGTCCTGGTCTTCCCCACACCAGATTTTGATATATACCGGCGGTGCCAATAATCCACCAAATACACCAACCCTAACCGGTCCGACGAGCGGATATGTAACAATTGCACAGACATTCTCTGCAACCACTACCGACCCTGATGGTCAGAATATCTCAATCCGATTTGCCTGGGGTGATGGGGATACCTCAAGCTGGAGTTCTTTTGTTCCAAGCGGTGGCACAGTCCAGGATACCCATACCTATACCTCAACTGGCACATATTCAGTCCGTGCCCAGGCAAGGGATATTCAAGGGGCAACATCTGGTTGGTCAAGTCCCCATTCTATAAACATAACCGAAGGAATTATAATTACCAGGCCGAATGGCGGTGAAACCTATCTATCTGGTGAATACCACCCAATCCACTGGAACTGGTATGGAAGTTTTTCAGGAGTAACAATTGACTACTCAACTGATGGCGGAACTTCCTGGACTACTATCGTCTCCAATACAAGCAATGATGGTTGTTATCACTGGAGTGTTCCATATAAGAGCACGACATATCCTAACTGCCGGATAAGGGTGAGCCATGCGACAAATCCAAATATCTATGACCTCAGCGATGCGAACTTCACAATTGCCAGGGATACTATCACGGTCGTTATGCCTAATGGTGGAGAAAATTACTATGTTGGTAACTACTATCCAGTCCACTGGGATTGGACCGGAAACTTCTCCACCGCAAGTATTGATTATTCAACTGATAATGGAACTTCCTGGACATCAGTAATTTCATCTACTACGAACGATGGATGTTATGCCTGGAATGTAGCAAATGCACCTTCTACCACTGCCCTTGTTCGAGTTAAAAATCAGAGTGATGCCAATCTCAATGATGTAAGCAATTCAGTCTTTACGATTGCCAGACCCGTATTTACAGTTAAAAGGCCGAATGGTGGTGAAACTTATCGGAGTGGTAAACACTATCCAATACACTGGGAATGGGTCGGCGGCGTCAGCACGGTTAATATCCAGTATTCAACAGATGGTGGGACGATCTGGACAAATATCGTTACCGGTGCAACCAATGACGGTTCTTATAACTGGACCGTGCCGAACCTGAATTCAACCAATTGCCGTATCCGAGTGGTGAGTTCTCAGGATGCAAATGCCTATGACATCAGTGATAACAATTTCACAATAACCACGACCCAGGTTTCTGATTCAATTCAGGTCACCTCTCCCATGCTCAACGATACCTGGATACAGGGTGGAGATTATTACATTACCTGGACCGGCACATATACCGGAAGCGTGCGTATAGATTATTCAACCGATGGTGGTTCTTCATGGAATCAAATAACATCAAGCACAAGTGGTGGTTATTATCTATGGTCAATCAGCGGAAACTTTTCAAGTAATAACTGCAAGATAAAAGTTACCAGCACCTCCAATCCCAGTAACTATGATGAAAGTGATATATTCACCATAAATCTCCAGACCATCACAATCACATCACCGAAGACAAGTGATATATGGCTGAGCGGCAGGGATTATTATATCACCTGGTACTGGAATGGTGAATTTTCTACTGCCCGAATAGACTATTCAACCGATGGTGGTTCAACCTGGAATCAGCTAACTACCGCCACTTCAAACGATGGTTATTATCTGTGGCATTTGCCTGATGGGATAAATGGAAACAACTGCAAAATCCGGGTTGGGGTTGCCAATACTACAAATTATGGCGTCAGTAATACATTTACAATCGCACCCCAGACCATAAAAGTAACTTCACCACTCAATGGCGATATCTGGTATGCAGGAAGGAGTTATTATATCACCTGGGACTGGACCGGCGACTTTTCTAATGCCCGATTAGACTACTCTACTGATGGTGGGACAACCTGGAATCAAATCGCTCAGAATGCCGCCAATGATGGTTATTACCTCTGGACCGTTCCCAATGTCTCAGGCACGAACTGCCGGATTAGAATTGCCAATACCCAGAATACCAATGCCTATGGTTTGAGCCAGACATTTGAAATTCGTAGTGGTGGCAAAATAAGACGCTAACATAAGCAAAAATTAATCAAAGGGGGAGTGGCAACACTCCCCCTTTTTTATTAACTTAATAAGCAAACCTAAAGCCTTACCTGAGACTGCAATTCATTAATATCTCCGAGTTTACTTGGCTCTTATAAATTTGCAGACCAAGGTCTGCCACTACAATCTGCCACGTCCTAAAACAATATCTTAATCACCTTCACAACAAACTGGTAAGTGTTTGGTAAGTGTGAATTAATATAATAAATTGTGATTAGAAGGCTATATAATTCCTGTTCCAGGGCTAAATCGCTTAAAAAAAGAAAGACGATTTCTGCCCAGAAGAGGAAAAAACTAAATAATAAATATAAAAAATTATGGCTTTTAAGAATATATAAGGATTATGAAATCCGTGATTGGTCAATTGATTGAAAGGAGGTATTATGAAAACTTTTACTAAGTCTCATTGTTGGATGGTCTTTTTATGCATTACCCTACCCATCTTTCTTTTGGGGAATACAAATATTCCCGTACCTGCAAAAATGGATAGCGACTGGTTGACAACCATCCAGCAGAAAATAAAAGAATCTGAATATGAAATAAGGTGGCAGGATAAAGCAGGTTGTTATCAATCTCCTAACCGTGCTCAAAATCTCCGTTTTTCATATTATGTTGACGGTTTCAAAGCAGAACCGAGGGTTTATGAAAAAGATAATTTCTGGTCTGTGATAATTAAATTGATTTCTGTTGGAAGAGACAAAAAAGAAGGTATATATCAAGGAGATATATTAAAAGTTGATAAGAACAAAGCCGAAGTAATAGGAAATCTGTTGAAAATTGATTTTGAAAATATGGAAAGTGGAATGAGGCAAAACTTTGTGGTATCCAAAAAGTTGAAAGGAAAAGGCAATCTGAATTTGAATCTCACTGTAGAATTATTGGGTGTTGAGATGAATGTCATTGATGATAAAATAACCTTTATCCGTGCGGTGCCGGGTGGTTCTTGTGTTATGAACTATCTGGATATGAAGGTATCGGATGCAAATGGTAAAATAATTCCCGCCCATTTTGAAAAATCCGAAAATGGATTCAAAATTGTCATAGAAGATGCTAATGCAGTTTATCCCATAACTGTCGACCCATTATCTCAAACTCCCAACTGGACAAGTGAAGGTAATCAAATATTGTCGTTTTATGGAATTGCAGTAGCCTCAGCCGGTGATGTCAATGGTGATGGATACTCGGATGTAATAGTCGGTGCCATGTGGTTTGATAATGGACAGACAGATGAGGGTATGGCTTTTGTTTATCACGGTTCAGCAACCGGATTACCAACTTCACCAAACTGGACTAATGAACCAAATCAGGCATATGCTCATTATGGATATGCAGTTTCCTGTGCTGGTGATATTAATGGCGATGGATATCAGGATGTTCTAATTGGGGCACCCGGTTATGACGCCGGATTCCAAGATGTGGGTGCCGCATACCTGTATTATGGTTCTGCTTCTGGCTTATCCAATACAGCATACTGGATTGGGCAATCAAATCAGGCAAATGCCCATTACGGTAATTCATTATCCTGTGCTGGAGATGTCAATGGTGATGGATATTCAGATGTGATTGTCGGTGCTCCAGATTATGATAATGGGCAAACAGATGAAGGCATGGCATTTGTCTATTATGGCTCGCCTTATGGTTTACCTACTTCACCAAACTGGACCGGCGAATCAAACCAGGCATCTGCATATTACGGTATCTCAGTATCTACTGCAGGTGATGTCAATGGCGATGGATATTCAGATGTAATAATTGGTGCTCACTATTATGACGGTGGACAGACTAATGAAGGTAGGGTTTATGTCTACCACGGTTCCGCATCTGGTTTAGCAACTTCGCCAAACTGGACCGGTCAATCAAATCAGGCAAATGCACATTATGGTACTTCGGTTGCCTGCGCTGGTGATGTCAATGGTGATGGATATTCAGATGTGATAATTGGGATACCTGAATTTGACAATAACGAAACCGATGAAGGACGGGCTTATGTCTATCATGGTTCCGCATCTGGATTGTCAACACTCCCGACCTGGTCTGCCGAACCGAATGTTTCAAATGCCTCATTTGGGCGATCAGTCGCTACTGCAGGCGATATAAATGGTGATGGATACGCGGATGTGATTGTTGGTGCCCCATTATATACCAACGGACAGGGTGACGAAGGTGCTGCATTTGTTTATTGTGGCTCCGCCTCAGGATTATCCAATACAGCAATCTGGATGGATGAGGGGAATCAAAATGGTGCATATTTTGGCTTTTCTGTCTCTACGGCGGGCGATGTTAATGGTGATGGATACGCAGATGTGATTGTTGGTGCCCCATTCTACACCAACGGACAGGATTACGAAGGTGCTGCATTTGTCTATCATGGTTCAGCATCCGGATTATCAACAGCACCAATGTGGACCAATGAAGCAAATCAGAACAATGCATATTTTGGCTTTTCTGTCTCTACTGCAGGTGATGTCAATGGCGATGGATATGCTGATGTAATCATAGGCGCGCATTATTATGATAATGGTGAAACTGACGAAGGACGGGCTTTCGTCTACCATGGCTCGGCAGCCGGATTATCCACAACCCCCAACTGGACCGGCGAATCAAACCAACCATCTGCATATTACGGTGTCTCAGTATCTACGGCAGGTGATGTCAATGGTGATGGATATTCAGATGTAATAGTAGGCGCGCATTATTATGATAATGGTGAAACTGACGAAGGAAGGGCGTATGTATATCATGGTTCGGCTACCGGATTATCTACAACCCCAAACTGGACCGGTGAATCAAACCAGAATAATGCACGGTACGGAACCTCGGTCGCCACTGCCGGCGATGTCAATGGCGATGGATATTCAGATATAATCGTCGGTGCCCCATTATATGACGATGGAGACACTGACGAAGGTGCAGCCTTTGTCTACCATGGCTCGGTATCTGGACTATCCAACACCCCCAGCTGGATTGGTGAAGTTAATCTTACAAATGCATGGTTTGGGTATTCGGTCTCTACGGCTGGTGATATCAATGGTGATGGCTACTCTGATGTAATAATCGGAGCACCTCAAAGTTGGCTATTTCAAAATCGTGAAGGATTGGCATTTGTATATAATGGTTCAGTATCAGGTCTTTCTGTGAATCCAAGTTGGTTAGGAGCTTCACTCCAGGCCAATGCATATTTCGGCACTTCTGTTGCCTATGCTGGCGATGTGAATGGTGATGGTTATTCGGATGTAATCGTTGGAGCTCCCAATTATGATAACGGACAGACGGATGAAGGCCGTGCTTATGTCTTCCATGGTTCGGCTTCGGGATTGTCCTCAAACCCAAACTGGACCGGCGAATCAAACCAAGCATCTGCAAATTACGGTATATCGGTCTCTGCTGCGGGTGATGTCAATGGCGATGGATATTCAGATATAATCATCGGTGCCCCATATTATGATAATGGACAGACAGATGAGGGTATGGCTTTTGTCTATCACGGATCGGCAACCGGACTATCCAGCACGCCCAAATGGACCGGCGAATCAAACCAAACATCTGCAAATTACGGTATCTCAGTCTCCACTGCCGGCGATGTCAATGGCGATGGATATTCAGATGTGATAGTAGGTGCATATTTTTATGATAATGGTGAAATGAATGAAGGAAGGGCTTTTGTCTATTATGGCAATGAAGTAATGGGTGTTAATGTAAAACCCGAGCAAATGAGACCAGATTTTTCCCGGCAGATTGTTCCACCATTATTCACTTATTCAAATAATTCATTCGGTTCAAGGTTATTCGGACGGTCGTCCTATGGACGGGTTATTGCCAAGGCGCAGTTTGAAGTAAAACCTTTTGGTGCGCCATTCAATGGCATAGATCTTGTGGAGTCAAACTGGATAAATCTTGGGACAACAGGGCAGCAAATAAGCCGTGTAATAACCGGGTTATCGGTCAATACCTGTTATAAATGGCGTGCAAGGATAAAATACCATCCAAAATATGGTTCACCGATACACTCAAGATGGTATTATATTCAATCAAATGGGCTTAATGAAACTGATTTCCGAACGGGCATACAGGTTGGTACTAATGAAGATAATACTGACCCAACACTCTATGAAATAAATTTAATGGCTAATAACTCACCCGGAAAAGTAAGATTCAAATACAGCGGATTAAAACATGGCAATGGAACTCTGGTGATCTACAACATTTTAGGTTCGGAAGTAAATAGATTCCAGGTTTCGGGCACAGAATACGAATGGCATGGCAAAGATAAAAATGGGAATACATGCGGTTCTGGTGTCTATTTTGCTCGGATAATATCCCTTGATTCTGCATCGAACAGCGTCAAATTCATATTTTTACAATAAATCAAATTCTGTTTGTGAAGTAGAAGTCAGAGGTATTTATGTTTGATAAAAAACAAAAGATACAACACAAAAATTTGATTCTGTTGGCCATAATCTCTTTGTTGTGTTTCTCTTGCGGTCAGAAAGACCGGAGGTTAGTTATGCAAAACAAAATAAAATGCCAGGTTGTAAAAGATACCTGGATATACAAGGCACAGCCTAATAAAAATTATGGGGATGGTGGTGGCTGGAAGGATATCACCGACCCATACAACCCAGTCACCATTCCCAAATTGTTTTTGGGTTTTTCCGGAACCGATAAGGAAATCGTTCTGCTCCAATTTGATATTACCAATTTACCTAAAGACAAGAAGCCAAAGCGCGCTGTGGTAAAATTATACAACGATTATTCAGGTTCTGATGCACCGACCCAGGTTGCAGCGAAACAGATTCTCTCTACATGGGAAGAAATGGCGGTTACATGGAAGACTGCTCCGAAATTATCCGATAATGTAGTATCAGTCATTACAATCAAGGGTGCCCGCTCTGAGCGTGAAGGTGGGATATGGTACGAATGGGATGTGACACAGATTTTGGAAAAATGGCTCGCGGGTGAGCCCAACTACGGCATTGCCCTTGACCCGGTTGGCGAATATGGTGTGGAACGCGAATTTGTCTGCAGAGAGTATAAAGAAAAGTCAAACTTTGTTCCGACTTTGGAAGTAGAATACTGATGAAATTATGTGAAGTATAAAATCTTTTATTAATAGAAAAATTGTAGTGGCAGACCTTGGTCTGCAATATCTTCGCAAGGCTGAACTCGGGTTCTGAAAGAACCATCGCTTTATGAAGGAAACCTTGCCCTACATTGTACCTGTCGATTGAAAGGCTAAAGCCTTGCCCTACATTAACTGAGCCCGTCGGACATAAAATCATTGACATAAAAATATTTTTTATTATAATTTTACCATCAAGGGGGTAATGTGAACTTCATCAATTTATTTTTAATAATCAGTGCGCTTATGCCCAATCCTCTAAAAAAGATTTGGGATATGCAGAAAGAATATTATAATCCCCAATATGTAAACAAAGAAACAGGAACTTTTAATCCCTGGACCTGGAATCTGGTTAATCTACCCGGTGGCGAAATCCTCGGCACATTCAGCAATCCTAATTCCCCAAACCTTGCCTTTGCGATTTCCTTTCGTGATATCTGGCGCACGACTGATGGTGGTGCAAACTGGAGTTTATCATTAGAAAACTGTATGCCCCGAGGCGGTATATTATCAACAACTTCAAGGGGAATTGTTGTTGACGGCGGTGGTGTCGTCTGGATAACCTTGAATGGTGGAAATGACTGGGCAGAGGTCTTATACACCAACAATTTTCAGACCGCAAGTTTTGATGTTGCGGATACGGTAATCTATCTGATTGACAGCATTCCCCCAAGGCTCTGGCGCAGCACAAATGCGGGTTTATCCTGGCAGATAATTGCTACATTCAATAACCTTTATAGTATTGACTGCATCGCACATCTCAAGAGCAATCCCGGTGTGTTCTGGTTTACTGGCCACACCACTCCAGATGATACATTGACCTATATCTACTTCTCTCCTTCTTCAGGATTCGTTGATACAATCGTTACTGGCGAAGTCGCTGATATCCAGCCCAATCCATATAATCCCAATCTTGTGCTCATTACCACTGACAACGGAATATACCAGTCAACATCAGCCCAGGGACCCTGGACAAGGATAAATGAACCCTATGCATTCGGTTTATTCCAGGCAGCGGATATTGAATTTACCGGCAATGACACAATTATTGTCTCAAGTGTCATCAATCCGGGAATATTCCGGGGTGTAAGACAATATGGATTCTGGCTCTTCTCTCAGGTAGAATCAAGGGAGATTGCAACCTTTATGAGCCCTGCAGGCTCAGGAACATTCTATGCAGGCAGCCTTGGCAAAGGAGTATTCAAAACGACGAATAATGGCTTATCATGGAGCGTCCAGCGTAATAATCTTTATGCCCATACCATTATCAGTTCTGGCGCTGCAAGTTATCCTTCGGTGGATACAGTTTTTTATAGCATCGGTCTTGGTGGAACTGTTTATCGAATTAAAAATTATGGTGCTTCTTATGATACATTGAAGAACTTTCTCTTAATGGGCTCCGCAGTTGAATCCGCACCAACCAATCCCAATTTTATTATCGCCTCCTGTGCTGATGCCCAGATTGTCGGAACTACATTTTCCCTGGGGACGATATTTACCTCTTCGGATGGCGGTCAAAATTGGACAAAGGTTGATTCTACTTATCTGCCCACAGACTTTCTCATTACCAGTGACCCCAATGTCATCATTGGACTCTGTGATACATTTTTGATTCGTTCAACAAACGGCGGGGTCAATTTTACCCCGGTATTTGCACAACCTGCTTCTCTATCCAATCTTGCGGGGATTGATACAATCTTTGTAGAAACAAACAATTCGGTTTTTGTCAGTTATGACCGTGGTGCAACCTGGCAATTCTTGACGATTGACCCGGGACAGGAGACAGATGAAATATCTTATGATAACAATCAAAAAATCCTCTATCTCACGGATATTCCACTTTACCGATACCATCTATTAACCAATACTCTTGATAGCGTCCCGATTAATGGTTATGCCAACTTTTCTACCACTGTCGCACCCAATGGTAGTCTTTACTTTCTATATTATGGTACGGATACAACCTATATTGCCCGCTCGTTTAATACCGGCAACACGATTGAACAGGAGCCGTTTCCTATCCCCCATTTCTTTGGTGGTTTACTTGCCTGTAATGATGCATTATTCTATTACGAAGGTGGCAGGAGATTCTGGGTGAGTACCGACATTACACACGGAATTACTGAAAACAAAATAAGAGAAAACAATCTGTCTTTCTTTGTTCCTACACTCGCCAAGAAAAATTCGCTGGCGAGGCTTTCCTTCATGATAGACCAGTCGCGCACTTGTTTAATAAAATTATATGATGCAACCGGACGTCTGGTTAAAAATATCTATGAGGCAGATTTTGATCCCGGAATCCATAATCTTGAATTCAGCACTAAAGGACTAAACAGCGGTACTTATTTCTTAATTCTGAAATCCGATGGACAACAGAAAGTGCGGAAGATTATTATTTATTAAAGTAGAAGACCCTGAAAAACGGATTTACACGGATTAACAAAAAACAATAAATCCTCATGATTTTCATTCTTCACTTACAAGCTGGGGATAGATAAGGTTATTTTTTCCATCGTTCATAGTATACAAAAGATATGATATTCATCAAGATAGGACTTTCAGTCAACATAAGTCTTGACAAGACTTATGTCTTAAATATAATCTCCAATCTGAAAGGGGGTTTGATGAGACTTATATCGCTCCTCATGAGCCTAGGCATTGCGGGGTTACTTTATGCCAATTGGCAGTACATCGGTCCACCGGGTGGTCAGTTATATACTATGGCTATCTCACCGGTCAATGAGAACATGGTTTATGCAGGTTCATATTCCTCCCCGACAAAAATCTTCAGGTCTACCAACAAAGGTATAACCTGGACCGAGGTTGGTTCATTCGGAAGTTATTGTTATACGATGACTGTCAGCCAATCGGGCGTCATATACGCCGGATACTATGGTTCCATCTACAAATCAACCGATAACGGAGCAACCTGGATACCATCTTCAGTCGGCAATGTTGGTTTCTATGACCTTGAAGCACATCCTACCGATCCCAACACCATTTACGGCTGTGGCTACCGATATGTCAGCGGCAGTGATTATGCAATAGTCTTTATCAAAACAACGAATGCCGGAAATAACTGGTCAACGGTCGATGTCTATGTTGGCGGATATTCTTATGGCTACGGTATCAGTGTTGACCGTAATAATCCCAATGTAATTTATGTTGGTGGCAGTGTCTATTCAACCACCTACGAACCAAGGATATTTAAGTCAACGAACGGCGGTAACACCTTTACCCAGGTATATTCTTCCACCGCCGGTTATTATGTCTATGATGTAGCAGTGAATCCTGCCAATTCTAACATCGTTTATGCCTGTACTTATTATGATGGTATTTATCGTTCCACTGATGCAGGCCAAAACTGGACAAAGGTCTCTTCAGCATACTACAATTATCGCCTTGGGGTTTCACCCGCAAACCCAAATTATGTTTATTGTTCAGGGATTTATTATTTTTACAGAAGTACTGACGCTGGTGAAACCTGGACCGACCTGACTGCAAGTCTCCCAGCAAATTATCATTATGGACTCGCGGTCAGCCGAACGAATCATTTAGAAGTTCTGGTTGGTAATCGGGCTGGTGCCTTCAAAACAACCAACGGCGGCACAAACTGGATTGCATCTAATGACGGCATAAATCTTGGTTTACCTGTGGTTGCCGCTACTGCTGCGCCATCAACACCTACGACTGTTTATATCCAGGTTGAAGATGTGGGCGTCTATAAAACGACAAATTGTGGGAATTCATGGATTCTCTGCCCTTCTTTTTCCAGTTGCGGCGATATGGCCTCTATTGCGGTTAAATACAACGACCCCAATTATGTAATGGCAATTGAAGGTCTTGGTTGAGGGACTGCCCAAGCTTATAAAAGCACAGACGGCGGGTCCGTCTGGTCATTAGCCGATCCTGGTTATTATAATACAGGGGGAGCAGTAGTAGCTGACCCGGTCAATACCAATGTTTTCTGGAGTTGCGGTGATGGTTATGTCAGCTCCATATATGTAATGGCAGCATCGAAAACAACCGACAACGGAACATCGTGGACCAGATATAACCTTGGCACTCTCACTGGTATGGCTTACGCCCTTGTCCTGGAACCAGGAAATTCTAATGTGGTATATGTCGGTGGTAAAGAAAATAATGTCGCGACTATATACAAAACTACCAACGCCGGAAATAACTGGACCAAACTTACGACGCCAGGATTACCAGACTCCGTGGTATATGCGCTGGCAATTGACCCCTATTATCCAAACGAAATATATGTCGGGACGAATAGAAGTTGTTACAAATCCACAAACGGAGGAAACACCTGGTTCACCACTAACTTTACTGGCGGCCGTGTGAATGCGATTGTTGTTAATCGGGGATCATCGGCTTACGATGGTGTCTATGTTGGTACCCATACCAACGGTGTATATCTAAGCACCGATTGGGGCACATCTTGGACACAGATAAATCAAGGCTTACAGAACCTGCAAATAAATTGTCTCGGCAAAAGTCAATCAATGTATATCTATGCCGGAACCCAAACCAAGGGAATCTATCGGTGGTCAATACAGGTCGGAAATGAAGAAACAGGAAATGATATAATATCCCAAGAAAACAGATTGATCATTAAACCCAATCCTACAACCGGTATACTAAAAATCACATATCAGTTAGATAAACCGGGAAAAGTATCTATGGGTATTTATGATATTCAAGGAAGATTAATAAAGTTATTAGAAAACAGAGACCGTCCTGCAGGAACATATTCCTTAATCTGGAATTGCACCGATCTGAATACAGAAATCCCTGCTGGTATATACTTCTGTCGTTTACAAACTGAAGATTATAAGATGTGGAAACGGTTTATTTTAGTAAGATAGGAAATCTTAAGAAGAACTGAGAAACAAATTATTTTCTAATGCAAGATTGTGCCAAACCTAATCTTTAAAATAATACCGATAGCCGATGTCCAAATTGATTTGATAAATATCGCCTTGCATCCCTCCTGCAAAATATGGATTAATCTTCAACCGATTATTGAAAAGATATATAACCGGACTTGCATAGAAACCTTCAAGTAAAGAAATTCCAAAGCGGAAATGAGTGTCATTCTTTAAATTACCGGAACCGATGCCGATTCCTAATTTTAGCGGCGGTATCGGCAAATCAGAGGGCTTGTGCTTTAAAAATTCTCCTTCAACGAATGCCTTATCGCGCGGTCCCAATCTCAAGCCAATGCTTGGATAGGCGATATCACAATTAAAAACTTTTCCTGCCCCAAGGTCAAAACCAATATATCGGTGATTAAATATAAAATTTCCAGCACAGCCAAACCGAAGGTTGGAATATTTTTCATCATATAAATATCCTTTGACATTTATTCCATAGATTGTATGAAATCTATCTTTTAAATATACACCCGATCCTACCCCACCTGCTTGATATGGAATAAATCCTCCACAGATTTCCGCATAGGTACCCTTCATATATCCACCATCAAGGTCAATATAAAAGATATCCTTCAATGAATCTTTTGCTATCGTTGTATCAAGGCTTGATTCAAGGATTGCGATACTCGCAATGGCGACCGGAATCCGTATAAAAATTTTATAGCGGTGAAATAAATATTTTACGGCACTATATATGAAAACTCCTGTGACAAAAAGATTGAAAATCAAAAGAACTTTAAATTCAGCAGGTGTGAGCCAGTTTTTCGGGAATAATAGAAATATAGGGGCAGGGAGATATAATATAAAATTCAATAAAAACGGTTTCTCCTCAAAAATACAAATATCCTTCAATCTGCAATTCCTTTCGCGCCACAATATAAAGAGAATACCGGTTGGTATTACAAATAGCAAAAGCCATTGCATTGATTTCAATCCCAATATATAACTCCCCCCTTCTTTTGTAAAATCAATAAAAAATCTAAATATTGAATGGAGCACAAGATATGAATAACCAAGACTGCCTTGTTTTTTTAAATGGGGTCTTAAATATAGAAGCAAGAAGATTATGATAATCATTGCAATGATTTCATAGATCTGGGCAGGATGGACTGGCAGTGATATTGGAGCATTTGGGTTAAGCATATCATTATAAAGATGATAGTTATAACATGGTGAATGCCGTGCATAGACAATCGTCCAGGGAAGATCTGCCGGTTTCCCAAAACAACAACCACCGAACAGACAACCGATACGCATCAGGGCAAAACCAGCAGGCAATGCAAATGCAAAGATATCAAATAGGTCAAATTTGAAGCCAAGGATTTTTCTAAAAATTTTTATACCGATCATTCCCCCAATGAGCCATCCAATGTAGACCCTCTCATGGACCGACAATATTGAACCTGCCTTAATGCGGGCAAAAAATTCTCCGGGAGCAAGGGTAAGTAGTTTAGAGCCAATGATGGCAAATATCAAGCCCCAGACCATCGTAATGAGCATAGGTAACAAAGGCAATTTTCTACGATATACTTCATAAATAACAATTGCAAAACCAGTATATACAGCAAGTAAATAAAATCTGGGATATATGCCAGCCATTGTTGCAGTGTCAATCGTTGCCAAATAATTCATACCCACCTGTGAAAATTATAAGTATATCTCTCCATTTGTCAAGTATTAGTTGCAATTAATCTCTCATTCTCTCGTTTCTGCAATTGACAAAATGACAAAATTATGTATCATTGTTTATGATATTGATTTGGTGCAGTATATGTTAAAATGGAGAAAATCTTTGAACTGGATTAAAGATGGGATAAAATGAAAATAGCAAACGATATAACCGAATTGATCGGCAAAACACCTTTGGTTAAAATCAATAAGATTACCAAAGATTGCGTAGCAACCGTTATTGCAAAACTCGAGTATTTTAATCCACTCCATAGCGTAAAAGACCGCATAGGTTATGCAATGATAAGAGATGCTGAAGAGAAAGGATTAATAAACAAGGATACGGTTATCATTGAACCAACTTCAGGTAATACGGGTATTGGACTTGCATTTGTCTGTGCAATAAAGGGTTATCGCTTGATTCTAACAATGCCTGAATCAATGAGTATTGAAAGGAGAAAATTACTCAAAATGCTCGGTGCAGAGATAGTCTTAACCCCTGCCGAGAAAGGAATGAATGGCGCAGTAGAAAAAGCGAAAGAAATTGCTAAAAAAACACCAAACGCATTCATTCCTGACCAGTTTAAAAATCCAGCAAATCCTGCAATTCATTATAAAACAACCGCCCAAGAAATCTGGGATGATACAGATGGAATGGTTGATTTTGCTGTTGCGGGTATTGGAACCGGCGGAACAATCACTGGAATTGGTAAATTTCTGAAAGCCAAGAAATCACAGGTAAAAATAGTCGGTGTGGAACCTGAAAAATCAGCGGTTCTTTCAGGTGGTCAACCTGGGCAACACAAAATTCAAGGTATAGGTGCTGGATTTATACCCGATATTTTAAGCATTGATTTGATAGATGAAATAATCAAAGTAAAAGAACAAGATGCAATAAAAATGACACGCAGACTTGCGAAGGAAGAAGGAATCTTTTGTGGAATTTCTTCAGGTGCGGCAATGTGGGCAGGAATTGAAATAGCAAAAAGGAGTGAAAATAAAAATAAAATGATTGTGGTAATTTTACCTGATACAGGTGAGCGTTATTTATCCACTGAATTGTTTGAAGAATAATTACAATAATCACAGGTTACTTTTCTCTTGACTTACTTAATATGATATCTATAATCTTTAGATTATGACTCAGAATGACCTTGATATACGATTTATGTATGAAGCGCTTTCACTGGCAAAAAGGGGTTGGGGAAAAACATCTATAAATCCTCTTGTTGGGGCTGTGGTTGTTAAAGATAATAAAATCTTAGGAAGGGGTTTCCATCGTAAGATTGGCGAAGCGCATGCTGAAACAGTTGCCCTCCTTGAAGCAGGTTCAAAGGCTGAAGGCGCAACTTTATATGTGAACCTTGAACCCTGTACCTGTAAAGGAAGAACCCCACCCTGTGTTGAACAAATCATAAAGTCAAAGATAAAAAGAGTAGTTATCGGAATGAAGGATCCGAATCCCCTGGTGAACGGAACGGGTGTAAAGACTCTAATAGAAAATAACATCAATACCATTGTAGGGATATTAGAAAAAGAGGCACAAGAACTGAATAGATTTTATACAAAATATATTACAACGAAAATGCCTTATATAATATTAAAAATTGCTGTCTCACAGGACGGAAAAATTTCAGGATTTCCTCAAAAATATATTACATCTGAAACATCAAGAAGATATGTCCATTCGTTAAGAAGTCAGGTGGATGCAATTTTGGTAGGAATAAATACAATTATAAATGATAACCCATTTTTGAATGACCGTTTTATCGGAAGAAATAATCCGACACGGATTGTTATTGATCCACATTTAAAAATACCAATGACAGCAAATTTTTTGAAGGAAGATGCCAGACGCATAATTATCACAAGTGAAAAGGAAAATGTAAAAAAAATCAAATGCCTTCAAGATGCCGGGGTTGAAATCATATTCTTAAATGGGGACTATTACCCCATAAAAAATATCTTTGGGATCATTGCCGAACATAATATAGCATCAGTTATGGTAGAAGGTGGCGGTATTCTTTTTTCACAAATTTTGAATAAAAAATTCTATGATGAATTATATATATTTGTTTCACCAGAGACGGTTGGAACAGAAAATATAAATTTTCTCTTGGAAAATAACATTGAATTGAAAGAAATGGAAGAATTCAAAATCGGGGAGGATAAATTATATGTTCACAGGAATAGTTGAGGAAAAGGGCAAAATTTTAAATATAACCAAAGGTAGATTGCAAAAGATTGATATTCAGTCAAATTTGGAAGTAGAACCCGGTGACAGCATTGCTATCCAGGGTATATGTTTGACCGTTACCAAGACTATAAAAAATGGGTTTTCTGTAGAGGTAATGGAACAAACAAAAGGCAGGACAACATTGCACTACTGGAAAGCAGGAGAATATGTAAATCTGGAACGGGCACTTACTTTTGATGGGCACATCGGCGGGCACATCGTTCTTGGGCATATTGATGAGATCGCACGCATAATAAAGATCAAAGAAAATGAATATTATTTTCAAATTTCTCCGGAGAATACGAAATATCTGATTTCCAGAGGCTGTATTGCAATTGATGGTGTAAGTCTGACCATTGGCGATATTTGCCGTAACACCTTCTCAGTATTCCTAATTACCCACACCCTAAATAATACCACACTCGGCAACCGAAAGGTCGGAGACTTTGTTAATATTGAATACGATTACCTTGCAAAAATCATTAGAAAAATAAATCAACAATAAAAGTTACTTTTATATATTCAAGATAATAAATGTAT
The DNA here is from genome assembly GCA_039802005.1 of candidate division WOR-3 bacterium. Taxonomy (NCBI): domain Bacteria; kingdom Pseudomonadati; phylum Caldifarciminota; species Caldifarciminota bacterium. Next base: position 15,988 of record JBDRVV010000016.1, on the reverse strand, counting down.
TGACTTTCTGTTATTTATTGTTATACTCTGTAAAAAGATTAAGGAGGCTTTATGAATATCTATGTGGGCAACCTGTCGCGGGATGTTACTAATGATGACCTGCGCAAGGTATTTGAAACATACGGTAAGGTATTATCTGCAATAGTTATAAAGGATAAGTTCACAGGCGAGTCAAGAGGATTTGGCTTTGTAGAAATGTCTGATAATAATGAAGCAAAGAATGCAATGCAATCACTCAACAATACCATCCTTAAAGGTAGGCCTATGAACATAAACGAAGCCCGCCCAAGGGCTGACAAAAGGAAGAAATTTATTAGAAGGAAAAGAGAGAGAAGATATTGATATAAGTAATCTAAAATACAGAAGATAACAAAATTCAAGTTCCCACGAAACATATAGATTGACTGTAATAAATTACTGAATATAATTTCAGTAATGAAAAAAGCAATATCTTTGAAATTACAATATGTAGTAATTTTAATTATATTAAATGTAATCCTTTATATACAGAGCTTGCATTTTGATTTTATCTGGGATGATCGTTCTTTAATTTTACAGAATCGAAGTGTTCAGAATCCATCAAAAATTATGGATGCATTTAAAACAAGCATTAAGGTGTTTGGTGAAGACTATGGATTTTATAGACCAATAACAATCATTACATATACAATTGATAACCTGATATGGGACAAAAAACCATTCGGATTTCACTTATCAAATATTATTATCCATATACTTGTTGTGATAAATATTTTTTATTTAATAAGTTGGCTCTTCAATCTCCAAAAAGGGTTCTTTGCCTCTTTAATATTCACTACATTTGCAGTGCATATTGAAAATGTTGTATTCATAAGCGGCCGCATGGATTCTCTCGCTACCCTGTTTATGTTGATTGCCCTCAACATCTATTTTGCAAGTAATACACCATTATTCCTGAAAATGTCTGTATTTTCAATCTCTTTATTTTTTGCACTACTCTCAAAGGAAATTGCATACATATTTCCTTTTATATTTATACTTCTGGTTTTATTTAAATATCCAAAGACTATCCGTATTACTCATTTTAGATTTGGCGGTTCAATAATTATTGTCATATTTATTTTCTATTTTTTATTAAAAACTCTCCTTATCAAAAATATATTATCTCCCCCCCAATCTGGATTTACATTTCTTCAGAGAATTATTATGATCCCACAAATCATTGTTTTTTATTTACAAATTCTTTTATTCCCTTTCAATTTGAATGCCCGACATTATCACTTTCTATCCAACAATGTTCATTTAGATAAATTTATGATAAACTTTATAATCCTGATGGTCTTGATCTTTTTATTATTGCGAGTTAAGAAAAATCACCAAATTCTTTTAGGAAGTCTCTGGTTTATAATTGGACTAATACCAGTTTTGAATATCTTTCCTTTATCAGGTATGCCGGTAGCTGAAAGATTTCTTTATTTCCCATCAATTGGTATTGCTATACTAATCGCTGGGCTTATACCGGATAAAATATCATGTTTCTTCTCTAATTTAAAGAATGTTTTAGCGTCGTTGATTTTTCTTTTTATTTTTATATCTAATATAATTTTTACATTATTACGAATCCCAATTTGGAGTAACGAAGAGAAATTCTTTATAACAATGATAATGCAAAATCCTGACGCACCCCTTGGATATCATAACCTTGGACATTTCTATTACCGGCAAGGTATATGGCACAAAGCCGAGCAGTATTATAAAAAAGCAATTTCAATCAACCCTTATTTCCCTGCACCACATGCTTCCCTTGGAGATCTATATAGCCGAATTGGAAAATATAAAGAAGCAATCACTGAATACAAAATTTACTTAAAATTATCACCAAATGCAACAAACCGAAATGCAGTAATCGCAAGGATTGGAGAGATTGAACGACTCTCGTCTAGTAAACCAGAAGAATAGCATAAATAACATTTAATACTTTACAAAACCGCAATTTTTGAATATAATATAGACTATGAATTTTAAGCCTGTTAATAAGGAATTGAATTTTCCAGAACTTGAACACCGGATATTAGAATTTTGGGAAAAGACCAATATTTTTTCTTTATATAAGAATAAAAACAAGGGCAGAAAAAAATGGTCTTTTCAGGACGGACCTATTACTGCAAATAATCCAATGGGCGTGCATCATGCCTGGGGTAGAACTTATAAAGATATTTTCCAAAGGTATAAAACAATGAAGGGATTTGAACAAAGATATCAGAACGGTTTTGACTGCCAGGGATTATGGGTAGAGGTTGAAGTTGAAAAAGAACTTGGTTTCACTTCTAAACGGGATATTGAAAAATATGGAATAGATAAATTTGTCCTTAAATGCCAGGAACGGGTCCATAAGTATTCTATGGTCCAAACCGAACAGTCAATCCGACTTGGGATGTGGATGGATTGGGGAGAATGGAAAACAAGTCTGGATGATAGAGATTGGTTAAAGAAGAGCCATTCATATTATACAATGAGCGAAGTTAATAACTATACTATATGGTATTTTCTAAAAAAATGCTATGAACGTGGTTTGATTTATAAAGGAACAGATGTAATGCCCTGGTGTGCGAGGTGCGGAACCGCTATAAGCGATATGGAGATTGCAACCGAAGGATATCAAGAGTTAACTCACAAGGCAATCTTCGTGCGCTTTCCGTTAAAAGACAGAAAAGATGAATATCTCCTGGTCTGGACCACCACGCCCTGGACATTGACTTCAAATACTGGAGTTGCAGTCCACCCAGATTTTATATATGTCAAAGTGAAAAATAATGGTGCAATATATTATCTGGCAAAAAATCTTGTCAGAGTATTGAAGGGGAATTATGAAATAATGGCAGAGATGCCGGGGAAGGATTTATTAAATCTGGTATACGACGGACCTTTTGATCATCTTCCTGCCCAGAAAGAAGTAATTCACAAAGTAATCCCCTGGGAAGAAATCAGCGAAAGTGAAGGAACAGGACTTGTTCATATTGCGCCAGGATGTGGTAAAGAGGATTTTGCCCTTGGCAAAGAATTTGGGCTTAAAACAATTGCACCTCTTGATGAACTTGGATATTATATTGAAGGCTTTGATTGGCTCAGTGGCAGAAATGTAAACGAAGTAACTGAGGCAATTATTGAAGATCTGCAAAAAAGAGGTATTTTATACAACGTAGAGGATTATACACATCGTTACCCAGTATGCTGGCGTTGTGACAGTGAATTGATATTCAGGCTTGTAGATGAATGGTATATTTCAATGGATACCTTACGATACGAAATTGCTGAAGTTGCAAAAAAAGTTGAACGTTGGATTCCAGAATGGGGTCTTGATAGAGAACTTGACTGGCTCAGGAATATGGCTGACTGGTGTATCTCAAAGAAAAGATATTGGGGACTTGCCCTACCCATCTGGGAGTGTTCCTGTGGGCATTTTACTGTTATTGGTTCAAAAGATGAGTTAAAACTAAAGGCAGTTGAAGGTTGGAAAGAATTTGAAGGGCATACGCCCCATAGACCGTGGATTGACAAAATAAGAATTAAATGTGAAAAGTGTGGCAAATTGATGTCCCGGATTCCGGATGTAGGTAATCCATGGCTTGATGCTGGCATAGTTCCATACTCAACTATGAGGCCACCTGAAGATATGCATAATCTCTATAATGGCTATCCAAATGATAAATCATATTGGGAACAATGGTTCCCTGCAGATTTTATCACCGAGTGTTTCCCTGGTCAATTCCGGAACTGGTTTTACGCAATTTTAACAATGAGCACAGTCCTTGAAAATAAGCCACCATTTAAAGTCCTGCTTGGACATGCACTTGTGCGCGATGAACATGGTGAAGAAATGCATAAAAGCAAGGGTAATGCAATCTGGTTTGATGATGCCGCAGAAAAAATGGGCGCGGATGTAATGCGCTGGATGTTTGCCAAGCACAATCCTGTTCAAAATCTTAATTTTGGATACGGACCCGCTGAAGAAATTAAACGTAATCTTTTAACCCTGTGGAATGTCTATTCTTTCTTTATTACTTATGCCAATATTGATAATTTCAATCCAATAGGTAAGAAATTAGCAAAAGAAAATTTAACAAAACTCGACCGTTGGATACTCTCACGGACATATTCGCTTATTAAAAATTGTGATTCTTATTATGATAAATACGATGTTGCTGCAGTAGTAAAAGAAGTTGAATATTACTTTGATGAACTTTCAAATTGGTATTTACGCAGAAATCGCAGACGTTTTTGGAAATCAGAAAATGACCTTGACAAGGAAACAGCGTATCTTGTTCTATATAACTGTCTTTTAAACTTACTCAAAATCATTTCTCCAATAATCCCTTTCTGGACCGAAGATATGTATCAAAATCTAGTAAGAAGTGTTGACCCTAATGCCCCTTTGAGTATTCACCTTTGTGATTTCCCTGTAGTTGACGAATCAATGATTAACCAGGAATTAGAAAATGAAATCGCACTGATTCGGAAGATTGTTTCAATGGGTAGGTCAGCAAGAAACAAAGTAAATATTAAAGTGCGCCAACCACTTGGAGAAATCCGTATCTGTTTGCCGGTTGGAGAACAAAAACTTGATGAATCGGCAATAAATACAATCCTTGAGGAATTAAATATTAAAAAAGCGCAGTCCGTGTCAAATGCTGATGAGTTATATATCTACGGCTTAAATCCAAAGTTTGACCGGCTTGGACCTAAATATGGTGCACTGTCAAGAAAAGTTGGCGAATGGATAAAAGGGTTAGGAGAAAAAGAAGCAAAAGAATTTGTAAAAACAGGTTTATTAAATAATAATTTTGATGGTAGACTAATTGAAATCACAAAGGAAGATGTGGAAATCAAGAAACAGGAAGTACCGAATTGGGTAATCATTGAGGAAGATAACATTGTTGTAGCAATAAATACTGCAATAACTGAAGATCTGGAAGCCGAAGGATTAGTGAGAGAATTTATTCATAAAATCCAGTTAATGCGTAAAGAAGCAGATTTCAATCTTACCGACAGAATAAAAATTTATTACCAGTGTCCGGATAAATTAAAAAGTGCAATAAATAAAAATTTAGATTATTTAAAAGGTGAAACACTTGCGGTGGAAGTTATAGAGAGAGAAGAAGCTGGCGAAATCCATAGAGAACTTGAAATTAACGGCATTCCTGTTAAAGTGGGCTTATCAAGAATAAATAAATAGCATTTTATATCAACAATAGATCCTATTTATCTTCAAAGTTTTTCTATAGCGTTTTTCAGACGCATAATCAATGTATCAGCAGCGACCTGTGGAAGTGTGGAGCGTATTGTGATTGCTTCTCGTTCAAAGAATTTTTTAAATTCTTCTTCCGCCTCGAATCGTGCATAGGAATCCGGGTAGCGATATATAATATCAAAAAACAAAATAGGTGTTGCAGGATACAATTTCCAGTATCCATCCCATAATTTTGCAGTTCTATCTAATACTGCAAGTTTTATAAAATCGTTTACTTTTATTTCAATGGACTTTTTGGGCGAAAAAATAAGTTTTTTATATAGTTTATATAAATCCATTATCAGACTTTCTCTATAATCCTGAGAAATGTTTTTCTGCAATGCTTTAACTTCTAAGAGCCATTCTTCAGGTTTAACTTCTTCAAACTTAAATTCCACCGGCAGATTGACCCAGGTTTTTACCGGTCTGTGCCCTATCATTGCGGGTGAAAATTTGAAAGTATAAGCAGTCTCAAGCGCTGCCGAATCGAGCAGAACACTGGTAGAAGATTTCAAAATGCGAACCTTTTCAACACTACCAACTTCGTTTATCAACACGCCAAGGACTACTTTGCCCTCCAGTCCCATCTCTCTTGCCATATCAGGATAAATAATTCTATACTCCAGCAAAACCGGTGCAAAAAATTTCCTTTTTGCTGAACAGGATAATATTAAACTTAATATCCAGAGTATAATTAATGACTTCCTATACCCGAGGTCTAAAACCATGCCCGAGAACTTCAAATACATCAGTCAATATAACAAATGCTTTTTCATCAATACTCTTTACCAATTTTTTAAAATTTTCGGTTTCTCTTTTCGTAATTACACACATAATAACCGGCCTTTTCGCCTTTGTATATGGTGAGAAACCATCAAGTATTGTAATACCCCTGCCTAACTTCTGATAAATTCCTTCTATGATTTTTTCTGTATGTTCACTAATAACAAATGCAGCACGTGCATAGTCTATGCCTTCAAGTATTAAATCAATGACTCTGGTAGAAAGAAAAAGTGCAAGATAACCCAGCAAAGCAAGTTCTATTGAATTAGTGACGAAACCCGCCAGTGTTATTATTATTGTATCCACAATCAATATCCATATTCCAACCGAGAAACTTGTAAAACGATTCAATATCTGCCCGATAATATCAGTACCACCTGTATTTGCCCCACCTCGAAATATCAAACCCAAACCAATACCCAACATCACTCCGCCATATATTGAAGCAAGAATGACATTACCCGTTGGTGTAGGAACCTTGATTGTGTAAGTTAAAAAATCTATCAATAAATTAGTAACAATTATCGTAATGACGGATTTAGCACCAAGAGAAAAGCCTAAAATTCTGATTGCAAGTATGAATAAAGGAATGTTGAGCAAAATTACCATAATTCCAACTGGCGTTTTGAAAAGAATGTGCAACACCATTGCCAGCCCTGAAATACCCCCGGGGACAATGTTATGAGGAATAAGAAAAATCGCATAACTCAAACTATAAAATATCGTGCCAATGATTAAAAAAATGATACTCATTATTTTATTTGACCGGGTTTTTTAAAAGGATATTTCCTGCTTTTTATCCCCTTCTTTAGGCTTAGGGGCTTGTGCCTCCTTAAGACGGGCAATAAATATCTTTATTTTTTCCAACTCTTTATTTTTCTCAGCAATCGTTTTCTCAAGTTCGTCTTTTTCTTCCTTCAATTTAACAATTGATTTTTTGAACTCTTCAGCCCGGGCAATAATTATTGCTGCTTCTTTTTTCTTGGTTTCAAGTTCTTTAATTTCATCCCTTGCCAATTCTAATTTCTTCAGTTCCTCTTCACATTCTTTCTTAATCTTTGCTTTATTTTTCTCAATCTCATCATTGATTTTTACCAGTTCTTCACGTCTTTTATCAATCTTGGCAAGCATATTTGCCTCAACTGCCTTTGCTTTTTCAACCTTTCCTTCAGTTTCCGAAAGAAGAATCTTTAAATCATTTATCTTTTCTTCAATTTCTTTTCTATGTCCCGCAAGTTTCTCAATCTCATCTTTATATTTATCCCTTTCTCTGAGCAATTCTTTTGTTTCTTTATTCAACTCCTCAACCGCCTTTGCCTCTTCTTTCTTTAAAATCTCAAGTTTTTCATTAAGTGTTGCAAGTTCTTTTCGCTGGTCTCCAATCTTATCTTCAACCATTGATAATTCTTTCTTTCTCGTCTCTAATAATTGTTTAATCTTCTCATTCTCCTCAATCGCCAGTTGCAATTCTTCGTGTTCATCACGAAGTTTTGGTAATTCAGATGTTATCCTCTCATATTCTTCTTCAATATGTTTTATCTTGTCTTCACTCTTATGCAATTGTGCTTCGACTTTTTCGAGTTCCTCTTTTTTCTTTTTGTATTCTTTATCCATTTCTTCGTATTTAGCAACCTGAGGTTCAAGTTCCTCAATCCGCTTCTTGGCAAGCTCAATAGACTTACCCAATTCCTGTGCCTCTTCTTTAAGGCGTGTATGTTCCTCCTTTATCTTTTTGTATTCAGGTTCAATTTTGCGTAATTCTTTTTCTTTCTCTTTAAGTTCTGCAACAACCGGTTCAAGTTCTTTGTGTTCCTTCCGTAGTTTATCAACAATCCTCTGTAACTCTTCCTGCTCCTTTTTCATCTTTTCAATATTTTTCTGCAATTCACTTTCTTCTTTTTCTTCTTTTTTATATTTTTTATCCAGTTCGTTAAATGATGCCTCAAGTGTGCTGTATTCTAATTGGTAATTAGAAATGTTGGATACAAGTTCTCCTTCTTCCTTTTTTAATTCGGCAATTTTCTGAATGAGTGCATCATGTTCTTTTTTCAAATTTGCGAGTTCTTCATTTTCTTTGTATAATTTATCTCTGGTGTCCCGTAATTCCGATACCTCCTTCTGTAATTTTTCAAGCTCCGCACTCTCAACTTCAAATGTATTTCTTATTTCTTTCAACTGCTCGCTCAACTCTTTCTCTTCCCTCTTAAATTCTTCAATTGTTTTATTTAATCTATCTCTTTCTTCGGTTAATGACTGGACTTCACTTAATATCTTTTGATGTCGTGCCTCGTCCTTCTCCAGTGATTTCTTCAAAGCACCAAGTTCTTTATTAAGCGCGTTCCTTTCCTCATTCATTACCTTCAGGTCTTTTTCTGTGGCCCGTAAATCTGAAAGTGCCGCCCTCAATGTCTGTTCCACGCTCTGATATTCATTCTTTAGTTCTTCGGTTTTTAGTTTAATATCATTATATGTTTTTTCCTGGTTTTTATAATTCTTTTCCTGTTCATTATATCTTGACTCCAATTCATCACATTTCTTGGTCAATTCACTTTGTTTTGTTTTTAATTTCTCAATTATATCTTCAAGCTTGTTCTTCTCATTATTCAATTTTTCATATTCAATCTTTAATTCTTTGAGTCTTGTTTCATTTTTTTCTTTTTCTGAAATAAGTTCGCTGAGTTCACGCTGAAGTGTACCTAATTTTTGACCATCTTTTTCTGCTGTCTTTACTGCTTCCTTCAATGATTTTTCTTCTCTTTTTAATTCCTGAATTGTTTTTTTCAATTCTTCAACTTCGCCAGTTAATTCCATTTGTGTAGAATATGTTTCCGCAAGTTTTTCTTCAGCAGATTTCAATTCTTTATTTTTTGCTGCGAGTTCTTTTTCAACCTTCTCAAGCTGACCGAGTTTTTCTTCCAGGTCAGCAAGAATATCAATATCTTCTTTTTTTGCCATAACACCCCCTCTATACCTTTACAAATCGGGGACTTAATCTTTCCGATAAAATTTCTTTGTTACCCATAAGCATAATAGGCTGAATATATTTTGCCCTTATAATGCTCAACGGATGTGGTTTAAAACCGCGTACACCCTTTCGGACTACAAGACTTTTCAAAGAATGGAATAGAAAGACACCCGGTGCCTCGTCAATTATTTTCTCTTCAATTTCCTGATAGTATTTTATACGCTGTTTTATATTTCTTATCTGTCTTGCATTATCAATCATCTTATCAACTTCAGGATTTGAAAAAAAGAATGTGTTTCCTGTATAACCAAAGGAATTTGAATGAAACAGAGGGTAAAGAAAATTATCCGGATCTCCGGTATCACTTATCCAACCCTGGAGGCAGAGTAAAAAATTGCCTTTATAGCAATTCTCTAAGAAATCATGCCAGGGTAGGGGATTTATCTCAATCCCTATTCCAATCTCATTCAGATTTGCTTTGATAAATTCCGCCCTTCTTATTGAATTTATCGTGTCGCTAACCAGCAGGGGATATTTATCCGGCAATCCACCAGGAAACCCAGCCTGACTTAGTAATTCTCTGCTTCTTGAAGGGTCATATTTATAACCACCAAGTTTTTTATTATAAGATGGCATCGATGGAGGAAATATACCTTTTGCTGGAATTGCTACATCGGAGAGCAAATCATTAACAAATTTTTCTACATTTATTCCATAACATATTGCCTGTCTAACAAATTTATTATTAAATGGTGGCTTCTGACAATTGAAACACAAAAACTGAACTGATAATTCTGGCATGGTTATCAACAATTCCGGAAATTCTTGTTTTACTTTCTTTAATAATCTATGCCCCGGTTGATAAATTGATAATTCTCCCCTTTTGAATAGTTCATATCCCATATCATCATCAACTGTGATAATGAATTTCAGCACATCTATCGAGGGCCTTTCTTCAAAATAGAAATCATTTGCCTCAAGAATCAATTCTTTACCTCTATCCCAGGCAGAAACCTTGAATGGTCCCATCCCTACAGGTAATTCTAAATCTATATACGGATCCGCAATATTCGTTGCAAAACTTGATAAAAATGCAAGATATGGATATTCAAGTCTTATCTTTACTCTATGTTGATCAACAATTTTAACCCAGAGCAGATTTTCATCTTTAGATTGCAAATATTCCCTAGCACCGGCGATCATTTCCAGAAGATTATGATTCGGACCATTCAAACCTCTTAATATCCCCGCTTTAACATCCTCAATATTGAGTTTCTTCCCATTCGCAAATTTTAAATCATCGCGCAAGTGAAAAATATAATCTTTGCCATCTTCGGATACATTATACTCATCACAAAGTCCGGGGATTATACTCGTCCCAAAACCAAACTGGAATAATCCAGTTGAGTAGTTCACAATTACCTGCTGCGATGTCGCATCTGTTTTTAAATCAGGTTTCAGTGTTACAGGATCATTGAATAAGTTTATTGCAAAAACATTTTGTGATTTTATAAAGCTGGGCACAGGTTCTTTTTCTGATAAAAGACTTTTTAGGTAAGACTGAAAGTTTAAAACACCGAGCGCTGCTTCTTCATATACATTCCAGTGGTGTTTTAACAAAAAATTATCCCTATCTAATTTATCTATCAAGTCCTTTAAATTCTTAATGTCTATAGAACACTTTTCAAATACCCTGAGTGTATCATCATAAAATATTTTTATTCGTGAGAAATCAGGAAGTTCCATATGGGAAAAGTCTTTCTGTAAATAAATGGTATCAAGTTTGTTTAATAAAGTTTTCAACGATGTAACACCTGATTCCAGGGCATTAAAAGAAGAAGTCATCTGTGTTAACAATTTATTGTATTCTTCGATAATAGGCGTAATCAATTCGTGATATTGGGTGCTATGGCTTTTTTCCAATCGGGAAAATATAGCAAGAGTTTTTAGTTTTGTTATAATTTTTGAACCGATTACAGTTAAATTTTCAATGATCAGTAATTGTTCTTGAAGTATTTTTTTAAAATCAGAAATTTTATCAGCAATCATATTGCGATTAGAGAAAATTTGATTAATATCCATTTTAATACCTGCAATCTTGTCCATTATAGAATTTAAGTTTTCAACTTCACCCACATTATTAACAATAAGTTCATATAATTTAGTGATTTGATTAATAATATAGTGTATTTCTTCTAAAAGTTCTGAGGGCAACAAAGAAGGACAGATTCCAATATTTATTTTTTTCAAAATCCTTAAATTCTCACCAATCAGATATTTGAATTGCTTTAACACATAAGGGTTTTTATTACGGTAATGTTGAGCATTAACAATATTATACATTTCATAAAGAATTTGAGAAAGGCTAATAATTTCAGAACCCCTTATTGATATTTCATCGACTGTATATAAAGCATCGGTCAGCTGTTTCTGAATACTGTTTACCCTCTCGTTTATTTTTAATTCGAGGTCCGAAAAAATCTCACTTCCGGTTTCAATGGAACGGATAAATTTCTTAAGTAATTCTATTGATTCACTTACTGTCTTAAGAGATGATAAAAAATCTATTAAATCCTTTGATGAAGCATTTGCATCCTTGATTGTCATATCAATCTCAGCTGAGAACGGCTCAACATTTTTTCTGATAACTTCAAGCAATTCGTCAAAATGTTGAAACAATAATTCTGAAGATTTTGCGATTTTATATGTCTCACGGGCAATTACTGCCAGCCCTACACCCTCTTGTCTCGCCTGATAGGCTTTCACCTCAATATTTTCTGCGAGATAAGTAATCATCCGCGCAAATTTTATAAATATATGAGCATTCTCCTCTATAGAATCGGTTAATGTTCGTGTTTGTTGTATAATCTGTTCAATATTGGAAAGTTGTATTTGATATGAAACAACCTTCTCTTTAATTCCTGTTAATTCATCTCCCAACTTTACCATCTGTGACTCAAAGGTCTGTGAATAATTTTTCAAAAAATTTATCAAATTATTACTGCGTTTTAAAGCATCAAATATTTTTTCAAACAGGTTTATCAATTCTTTCAACTGCATACCGGAATTATTCAAAAATTCGGTGATTACTTCTACGCGCCTGTAAAAATTAGTTGCTTCATTCAGATATTCTTTTATTGATACCATAATTTTTATAGCGGCGGAGGGAGTCGAACCCCCGACACAGAGATTATGATTCTCCTGCTCTGCCAACTGAGCTACGCCGCCTTATAAATATACTTTATTATAACCGAAATAGCGGATTTGTCAAGCAAGTCCGCAATAACATCTATAATGAAGTAGAATTCTGCCTTGACTTTGTTTTTTATATTACTATAATTTATTAGTGAAAAGACGGTTACTCCTGATTAATCCGATAAATCAGCGATTTTACGAAAATCGTGTTGGTCTTACGGCAAACCGCACAACAAGATTTCAACCTCTCGGATTAGGTATTATTGCCTCCCTGACCCCTGATAACTGGGAAATAACCATGATCGATGAAAATTTTGTATCTTTTCATTATCAGGAAGCAGACCTCGTAGGTATAACTACGTTTACCGCTACTGCACCACGTGCCTATGAGATTGCCCAAATCTTTCGCAAGAAAAATATTCCGGTGGTGATGGGTGGTTTCCATATCACAATGTATCCTGATGAGGCACTCCAGTTTGCTGATAGTCTGGTGCTTGGAGAGGCAGAAAATGTATGGCATTCATTAATTAAAGATTTTGAATTTGGCAATTTAAAGAAAGTATATAGCGGAATACCTGCAGATTTAAACAATTTACCTTTGCCCAGACGCAACATTTTTTCAAACGAATATATCTTCGGTTCAATTGAAACAAGCCGGGGCTGCCCAATGGATTGCAAATTCTGTTCGGTGAGTGCATTTTATGGCAGGAATCAAAGATTCAGACCAGTTGAAGATGTTCTCAATGAGCTAAAGACAATTCCCCAGAAAAAAATTTTCTTTGTTGACGATAACATTATAGGCTTCACACCTTCATCAAAAGAGAGACTCAAGGATTTGTGTCGGATAATGATTGAAAAAAATATAAAAAAAGACTGGTGGTGTCAGACAACATTCTCTTTTGGTGAAGATGAAGATCTGCTTTATCTTGCGGCAAAGAGTGGTTGTAAACTCCTTTTCATTGGGATTGAAGCACAAGATACACCAGCATTGATGAATATAAACAAAAAATTGAATCTTAAAACAGGTAATCAAAAAATGGAAATCATCTTCCGCAGAATCAATGAATATGGCATCGGTGTCATCGGGGCGTTTATGTTTGGAATGGATACCGACACAATGAAAACAATTAAAGAAAGAACAGATTATATAATAAAAAGTAATGCCAATGCAATCCAGATAACCTATCTTACACCTTTGCCCGGCACAAGATTATATGAAGAATTATACAATCAAGGAAGGATAATCTACACGAGATATCCAGAAGATTGGGAACATTATACATTTGCTGAGGTAACTTATCACCCATTGGGAATGACTGTTAGTGAACTTGAAAATGCACGGAATTATGTTGTGAAAAAAATTTATAACTTGGGTGCGATATTTAAAAGATTTATAAAAACACTTCGGTCAACCAAAAACTTAATCACAACACTTTGGGCAATTGCCTTCCATTTATTTTTGCGCCAGGCAACGATAAGGAGTCATCGTTTGGGTCCAAGATAACATCACCAGATAAGTGCCATAACACCTGCAGAAAATCCACTTGCACCACCAACGAGTAAGACCGTCATTCCGGGTTTTAATCTCCTCTGTTCCAGTGCAGTACATATAGCAATCGGGATACTTGCGGCACCGGTATTGCCATAGCGGTCAACCGTTACTACAGTCTTCTCAAATGGAATGTTCACCCGATTCAATATATCGCGCATTATCTTAATCGTCACTTGATGCCCAATTACCAGATCAACATCTCCGGGTTTCCACCCTACTTTTGCCATCACCTTTTCCATCAACGGTGGGATTTTTTCTAAGGCAAGTTCAAGAATTTTCTCACTATCTGAAAGAAAATAGGTAACATCCAAATCCGAATCTGCAGGGCATCTTGGATACATCGTTCCACCGGCCATAACCGTCGCAATCCGCCAGTGTTCTCCATAAGTTTCAAAATGGCTCATTAGAATACCGTTTTCTGTTTCACTCGGCATCACTATCGCTGCGGCACCACCATCACCAAGGGTCAATCCAGCAGCCTTGTATTTAAGTTCATCCCTTGACCTTATGTTATAACAGACCCAGTTTGTTATGACCTCGCCGGTGGTAACGAGAACTGTTCTTGCTTTATCGCTCTTTATCATTGCATCCGCAATATCCAGACCGTTTAAAAAAGAATTGCAGGCATTCTTTATATCAAATGCGGAAACTTTTTTCAACCCTAATTTCTCCGCCACGATATTAACGGTAGCAGGCTCATCAATATCATGGTCACAGGCACAGAATAAAACCAGGTCAATCTCTTCTGGGTTAATCTTTGCCTGATTTATTGCCTTCTGCGCCGCACGTACCGCCAGATCTGATGCATCTAATTTACCCCTTGCCTCATGGTGTTCTTTACAGCCTGTCATCTTTGTCAAAAGGCCATAAGGGAGACCAAATCGTTCTTTAAATTGCAATTTCTTTTCAATATCAATTGTCTTTATAACCTGTTCCGGCACATAATAACTTATTGACAAAATCTTTGTTCTATTTATCAAACAACCTCCTTAGCATTCATTAACTCGTGAATTATATCCAAATTTTTTATCATTACAATACGGCGCATTATTATCTACCAAAGGTAGAACGACAACTGCTCTTCCTACAAACTCTTAAAATTAATCAGCCATTTCTTTTAATATTTTATCAGCATATTCAAATTTAACTGGGAGGCTATTGTTATAGTATCTCAATAATTTTTTATGATATTTTTTTAGAAGACAAAAACCACACGGTTTACTGAAATATTTCTTCAGTCTTTCCTTCACCGTCTCAGGTTCTCTTAATACATTCCCCAATGATACTGGAAGAAAATTGCAGGGCCAGAGTTCACCAGTAGTATCAACATAGATATGCTGGGTGCCAGCACCACAACCAAATTTTTCTGTGTCTTCAATAAATGGAGATGTGATAACCTTTAAACCATCTTTCTCTCTTGCTGATTTAATATGTAATGATTTTAATCTTTCTATCTCCTCGCTGTTCACATAGATATTTTTTTCTTTACTAAACAATCTTCCAGTGCAGAGCGGTTCAAGGAGGAATAATTCATCAACATCTAAATTTTTTACAAAGTCTATGAATCTTTCTGTCTCTCCATCCCTTAACAATTCGCTTGTTGCTACGGTCTGGACGACTGTATACAATCCAGCACTCTTGGCATTCTTTATGGCATCTAGGGCAATGTCAAATGCCCCTTCCCTACCCCTTGACCGGTCATTGATTTTAGGGTCAAAGTGATCGAGGCTGATAGAAATTGAAAACAAACCGTTATCTTTCAGTCTTTTTGCCCTTTTTACACTCAATCCATAACCAGAAGTCAATATAACAAATGACAGATCTTCATGATATTTTGAGATCAAAATATCTATATCATCCCTAAAAAGTGGTTCACCACCGGTAAAGACAATTGTGCTTGCACCCCAGTCTTTAAACAGCGAAATAACTCCATCCAGTTCTTCTAAACTCAATTCATTATCCTGCGTGTTGCCTGCACTACAATACCAGCAATTGAACGGACATTTGCGATTGACCGCGATGAATGCCTGTCCAAAGAAACTATTTCCGTTTCGCAAAATAAATTTGTTTGAATAATGCCTTAAATGGCGTCTAAAACTCTCTGACGGGATAGGTGGAATGAGAAAGAAAAGGACTGCTTTATCGTTAAATTTATTTATCTTTTCGTTATTTAATGCGGTCTTGAATAGTCGCAGACAAGAAATAGTAGATTTTATCCCACCCTTAT
>JBDRVV010000015.1 GCA_039802005.1 candidate division WOR-3 bacterium | reverse complement strand
TTTTCAAGATATTCATCATCACAGACATTAAAATCAAGTCCAATATCAAGGTCTGATTTTTCCTTTACCGGATATAAATGTTCCTGGTGGATGGAGAATGTGAATACCCGTTCTTCATTCTGAAAAAATCTTGCAGTTCCGTTGCCTTGATGTAAATCGCAATCAATCACGGTAATTTTCTTAACTCCTTCTTCAAGGAGTTTTATTCCAGCAAATACTACATCATTGAGATAACAGAACCCTTCGGCATGGTCAGCAAATGCATGGTGGAGTCCGCCACCGATATGATAACAGGCACCATACTGGAGTGCAAGTTTTCCAGCAAGATATGAACCACCGCATCCTAACATTTGCCATTTTATTATATCCGGTTCAACCGGTAATTCTGATCGCCATGTTCGGAAAGTCGTCCTTGAATTTATAAGGTCATCAAAATATTCAGGGGTGAGAATTTTCTTTAAATCTTCTGGTTCTGGAATTTCTGGTTCAAAAAGGTTGTTATCGGTAATAATTCCTTCTTTTTTTAGAGTTTCATAAATTAATCGATACTTTTCGGTAGGGAAGATATGGCCCTTTAAATCAACACAGTATTTTGGGGAATAAACAAATTTCATTTTATGCCGACTCCTTCAATTTTTAATAATTTTCTCTTTAAATTAACATTACCGCCAAAGCCACCGATTGAACCGTCTGATTTTATAACCCTATGACAGGGTATTATAATGGGAAAAGGATTATGTGCAAGTGCCTGTCCAACTGCCCTTGCTCCTTTAGGGATTCCCAATTTCTTTGCAATGGAACCATAAGACTCAACTTTGCCTCTTTGAATTTTGCTGGTTAAAGATAATACTTTTCTTTGAAAATTCTTCAAGCGTTTTAAATCAAGGATGTTTAATGTAAAACTTGTTTTCTTACCAGAAATGTATTCCTTAATTTTTGTTGCAATTCTTTCTATTTTTTTGTGCCTTCCCGGCGAAATTCCACGATACTTTTTCTTTAAATATTTTATGGAAAACTTAGGCAGGATAATTTCTGCGATCTTTATCTTAGTCCCTTGTTCACACCAGATAATGGTAAAATTCCCAAGTTTGGTTTCCACGATTTGGTAAAAAGTCCGCTTATCCTTCATCGTAAATATTATAATAAAATAGTAAGACAAATCAAGTTCCTTTATTAAAAGTTTTAATCTATTATCTACGCTAAGGGCACTTAAGAAAATTCTTAAGGTCACCTAAAATATTCACCAAACCTGTCATAATGGTCATACATCCTATCCAAACACTCTAAGTCTACAAGTACATTATACAATTGTTTATTTTTATAATTATATAATTATAAGAATGTCAAAATCAAATATCTTCATAGACTCGCTTTAATGTTCTTTTAACAAATGCGTTTAATGCTTTAAGAATATTTCTAATTTCCTTGGGATACTTTATCCAGTAGTAGGTACCATCTGATTTTTCTTCAAATCTGACGATTTCAAGGGCTTTCAGTTTCGCTAGATGAAAGGAAACTGTAGCAATATGTCTATGTACTGCTTTTGCAATTTCTGTAACATTTGCAGGACCATTGCTGACTAAGAAGTTGATTATAGAATATTTGGCTGGTTCACCTAATGCTTTGGCAATACGAGATTCTCGGTACATAATTTCTTTCATAGGTTTTGCTTGAGTGTTTTGCATATTCTACTCCTTTTCAATTTTGATATTTAAATAATTATCAAATAATATAATTATGTAATTGTATACAAATTGAATGTAAAATCAAGGTTTTGTATATTATGTTTTTTACACATTTTTGAAATTGTAAGTCGGCAAAAGTTTAAATTTAAATTGTTTGGTTTATCGAGTATTTTACCTGACTGATTACTTTTTTGAAAAATTTTGCTTTTTTCATTGTGAAGGGTCTTAATCTTTAATAATGATTTTCGATTTCCCTTTACTATAACTTATATTTTCTTGCTCAATAAATTGAGCAATTACAATTTGGACAACCTCGGTTGTATAAACTATGGGTTGTGAAAAATCCTAAATTGCTTTTTAGAGTAAATGGATAACTAAAGGATTAGATTTAATATTGCTCCAACTCCAAAAGCAGTAAGAAGCATTATTCCTGTTGCCTTTAGTGTATCAATAATTCCAAATTCTTTTATAAACACCGAAAATGTTGCTACACATGGAAAATACATTGACAGGACTGTGCTCGCAATAATAAGTTGTTTTAATGTAAGATTTAGGGGTACGAGCATACCGACGGCAATATCTTTTCTTAAAAATCCTAAAAGCAAAGCAATCGTTGCCTCTGCAGGCAGGGAGAGAATATGGACTACAACCGGACCGATTATTTTTGCAAGAAGATTGAAGATGCCGAGAGAATAGAATACATTTGCAATAAATACACCCAACAGAACAAAAGGAGTTGCCTCAAGAATAAACCATTTTACACGCATCCAGAGTTTTTTTATTAACGCTGGGAAATAAGGTATGCGGTAGGACGGGATTTCAGTGAAGATCTCGGGGCTTTCACCCTTGAAGATAAGTTTTAATAAAATCCCTCCGATTATAAATACAATAAATAGAGTCCCAAAAACCGGGAAAAGACCCCGTGCTCCAAACTTACCCACCAGTCCAAATATCATTGCTGTCAATGCCATACAGGGGACACAGATTGCCATTAAGATTGCCGCAATAAATCTTTCTCTCTTTGTTTCAAGTATTCTTGTGCTCAACATCCCTGGTACATTACAGCCCAACCCTAAAAGCATCGGGATGATAGCCATGCCATGGAGCCCAAAGAAATGGAGAAATTTGTCAACCAAAACGGCAAGTCTTGGTAAGTAGCCAGAGTCTTCTAAAAAGCTTAATACAAAATAAAAGGCAAGCACATAAGGCAGAACCTGGGCAAATTCTACATATAGACCAGTAGTAAGAATACCAAATGATTGACCGAAATCAATGTCTCCATTGATCAATTCACCAATCAAGATATTGTGAATAATTCCACCGCTTCCCAGCATTTTTGAAAATGAAATCATAATGGGCTTATAAATGTCATTGAAAAAAGGGTTACTTAAAAAATTTATTATACCTTCTCCAATTATTCTTATCAACTGGAATATTAGAAAAAGCAGGATAATGGCAATGGGAAGCCCTGACCAGGGATTTATTGTCAGGTCGCCAATCCTTTCTAAAAATGTATGATGGCGATGTTTGATTACTTGAACCTGCGATATGATTTGTCCGACTGTGTGCCACCGGTCTTCATCCTTGTAGTCAAAGTTGCTTTTTTTTGCTTCATCAAGACGGTTCACAAGTTCTCTTATCCCTTCACCGGTTACCGCAACAGTTGGAATGACTGAAACACCAAGTATTTCTTCAAGTTTTTTTACATTTATTTCAATGCCGGTGTGTTTTGCTTCATCCCATAGATTTAGAGCAATTATCATCGGAACATTTTTTTTCAATAATTGTAGTGTCAGATTCAAATTTCTTTCAAGATTGGTGGCATCTACAACATTTACAATAATACTTTCTCCCTCTTCAATTGCTTTATTCAACATCTGTACCGCCACTTCCTCGGCAGGCGTTGTAGGCTCTAAACTATAAGTTCCGGGTACATCTATAACTTCTATTCTTTTGTCGCCATATCCGGTGCAACCACGACAATAATCTACCGTTGTTCCCGGATAATTAGAGGCAATCACATCGACACCGGTAAGCCTTGAAAAGATTACACTTTTTCCGACATTGGGATTCCCCACAAGTAAAATTTTTTTAATCTTGTGTTCAACATTTACCATTACCTTTCGTGCCATTCCATATCCTATTGCAACTTGGGTATTGCCAATTTTTACTACTACTGGCCCATGCATAATTTGTTCACTTATTTTCGTAATTTCAGCACCTGGTATAATGCCGAGTGATTCAAGCCTGTTAATAAGTCCTTTTCCTCCGGTTATCTCGACAACCTTTCCTTTTTCACCTGATTTCATCATCGTAAGATTAACGACGGCCATTACTTTTTCTCCTTTCGGGCACATTTTAGACATAACCCATAAATTTCAAGTTTATGGTCTGAGACAAAAAAATTATATTTCCGGGCAATCCTTTTCTGGATTTTTTCAATTTCTTGATTTGTGAATTCTATTATTGAACCACATTTTGTGCAGATCAGATGATCATGATGTCTTTTCTTATGTACTGGTTCAAAACGGGTTATCCCTTTTTCAAAATGGTGTATTGAAGCAAGGCCACATTCGGCAAGCAGTTTAAGGGTTCTATAGATTGTTGAATAGCCAATCTTTAGTTTTTTATTTTTTATTATATTATATAAATCTTCAGTGCTGAGATGTTTATTCTGGCTCAGAAAATAATCAATTATAAATTTTCTTTTTTGCGACGACTTTAATTTATGTTTTTTACTATATTTGGTCAATTCAGCAGAAACATAATTATTTTTGATTTTGAAATTCATTTTCATTTTTGATTATAATTAAAAACTGAATTCTGTCAAGTGGTAATTTCTTTATTTTTTATCAACGAAAAGGTCGGGCTGGCTGAGTTTGGTTTTCTTTAATTTTCGGATACTAAAAACCTCACCTTCTTCAAATTTTGTTAATACCTCCTTTGCCCGTTCTATCACTGACTTGGGAAGGCCAGCCAGGCGTGCCACCTGAATGCCGTAAGACTGATCAGAAGGTCCTGGATTGAGTTTTCTTAAGAATATTATTTCATCTCCCCATTCTTTTACCAAAAAATTATAGTTTCTAACACCACTCAAAAAATCTTCTATCTTGGTGAGTTCGTGGAAATGGGTTGCAAATAAAGAACGGGGTTTTTTGTTGTTATGTAGTTCTTCAACCACTGCCCATGCTAATGCCAGACCATCATATGTGGAAGTGCCCCTGCCAACTTCGTCAAGTATCACGAGGCTTTTTTCCGATATATTATTTAGAATGTTTGCAGTTTCCATCATTTCTGCCAGAAATGTGCTAACACCGCGTGAAATATCATCGCTTGCGCCAATGCGTGTGAAGATTTTGTCCACAATACCAATTTTTGCTTCTTTTGCTGGGACAAAACTACCCATCTGAGCCATAATTACAATCAACGCAACCTGACGAAGATATGTAGATTTTCCAGCCATATTTGGTCCAGTTATGATAAGAATTTGATTTCTATTGCGGTCGAGTTCAGTATCGTTTGGAATGAATGAACCCTTTTCCATCAATCTTTCAACCACCGGATGTCTGCCGTCAGAAATGATAATTTTGTCTCCTTCATTTACTTCAGGGCGTGTGTAGTTATACAAAACAGCATTCTCGGCAAATGATTGGAGGATATCAAGCAATGCAACTGCCTTTGTGCTGTTGAGTATTTTATTTCCATCACTGGCAATTTCCTCACGCAATTTAACATATATATCATATTCTAAATTTTTAATCTTTTCTTCCGCACCTAAAATTTTTTCTTCAAATTCTTTTAGTTCAGGCGTATAAAATCTTTCAGCATTAACCAATGTCTGTTTACGGATATAATAATCGGGAATGAGATGGAGGTTCGCTTTGCTTATTTCAATATAGTAACCGAAGATTGTATTGTAGGCAACCTTCAATGAGTTTATCCCGGTTCTTTCTCTTTCCTGATTCTGAAATTTATTAAGCCATTCTTTAGCATTATGGGCAATGTCCCTTAATTCATCCAGTTCTTTTGAATATCCGGGTCTGATAATGCCAGTTTCATCAAGGGTTGGTGGGGGTTCCGGTGAAATGGCATTTTCTATTTTTTCAACGATTGTATCGAAGTTTTCAATTTGATTATAAATTTTTTTTAATATTTGACTATCGCAATTTAACAGAATTCCTTTGATCTCGGGATAGATCTTTAAAGAATCTTTCAGAGCATTCATCTCGCGTGGCATTATTCTATTACACATCAATCGTGTGGTAATCCTTTCAACATCGCGAATATTTTTAAGGAATTCTCTGAGTTGCTTTCGCAAAAATTCTCTATCTTTTAATTCAGCAACTCCATCAAGTCTTTCATTAATCACCTTGCAGTCAATCAAAGGTTCAAGAATCTGACCACGGAGCATCCTTTTCCCTGCGGGTGTAAGGCAGTTATCTATTGCCCAGTATAATGTGTTTGTTTCATCATTTCTTATATTTATTACAAGTTCTAAATTTTTTCTGGTAGCACCATCAAGATAAATTGTGTTGCGAGAGTCAAAATAATTAAGTTTTGTTATCTGAGGTAATGTTGATTTCTGATTTTCCTTTAGATAATATAAAAGGGCACCAGCAGCCGAAATAGCAAGCCTTTTTCCTTCAATACCGAAACCATCAAGGGTGATAACCTTAAAGTGTTCTTTTAATTGCTGATATGCAATTTCATAAATGAAACGATAGCCATCAATGTAGGTTATCGGAATATCTAATTTTAATGTAATACCTTGAGGTAGGATCAACTCTTTAACTTCCTTTCTCGCCAGTATTTCTAATAATTGTCCAGGTTCGATTTCACCCGAAGAAAAATCACCCGTTGTTATGTCGCATAAAGCAATGCCGATAATATTTTCGTCTGGTATGCAACCTGCGACGAATAAAGCCTTGTTTTCCTCAAGTAATGAAGGTCTGAATATAGTCCCTGGAGTTATTACTTCAATTACATCGCGCTCGACGAGCTTTTTTGATTTGTCAGGTGGTTCTAATTGTTCACAAATTGCAACTTTTAATCCATTCTTGACTAATTTTGCAATGTAATTTTCGCTTGCCTTTACTGGAATACCGGCGAGGGGAACTTTTGTTCCCTTGCCTATTGTTTTTGAAGTTAATGTAATACCGAGCAGGATACTTGCTTTTTTCGCATCATCATAATAAAATTCATAAAAATCCCCCACCCGGAATAAAAGAAGTGTGTCTTTATATTTATTTTTTATCTGTTGATACTGCTCCAGAAGAGGGGTGAGTTGCATATTTAAAATTTCTTAAAAGTCAAAACTTCTAAAAATTTATATTTTTATATCTGTAATTCAGTATTTGCAAGTTAAAATTTTAATATCCTTTAACCACATTCCCTTTTATGCCTAATGAATCAAGTTTTGCAACAAGCGATTTAGCCTCTTCCATAGTCTCAAATTCTCCAATCCATACGCGATAATGAATTTTATCCATAATTACTGCTTCTACAATACGGGCATCAAAACCCTTTGCTTTTAATTCTTCAAGTCTTTTTTCTGCATTTTCTTTATTTCTGAAAGAGCCAATCTGGACAGTATAATATTCTTTCTGTGGCACGGTTGACGGTATAAGATTTTTTGCGCGATTCGCCCATATGGATTTAGGGTATGCATTTATTAATTCCTGTAAAACTTTATAACCATTTTCTTTATTGCCGGTTTCAATGAAGACAACTCCTGTCCAGAATAATGCTTCATCTTTTAATTCTGAATATGGATAATCTTTGTTCAACTGATCCAGTGTTAACAGGGCGTTTTTGAAATCTTGTTTTCCAATAAAAATCTTGGCAATTTCAAGATATGCAATATCCGCATATCTTGATTGCGGATATTTGTTAACTATCGTTCTATAATAGTGAACAGAGGAATCTGGATTGGTTGTTAGTCGCGCCAGGTAATAAAAAACTTCAGCAATGCGAGGATTATTTTCGTCCCTCGCTAATTCTTTAAATATCTCTTTTGCTTTATCAAACTGGAATGCATTGAATAGCTTAATCGCCTCATCAATATTCTGTGCAAAGACTACAGAGACGATTAGAGCTGTGGAAAATATGATTCTATTGATCGACAATTTAGACATAAGAAAGTAAATTTTTTTGTTTTATTGCCACATTTTTTACACACAAAATTATGAAGTGATAATAGATTTTCAATTTCGCTGAGTTCTTTTTTGAAAGATTTCGTATCAGCCGATAATTTCATTATGTGGATTCTTGGTAACACAGCCTCCGGATATAATTCGCTAATTTTCCGATAGATATCCCTTGCCTGTTCAATTTCGTTTTTCTTTTCATATAAATTTGCCAGGGCAAACCCAACCGGGAAATTTTTTGGATTCTGCTTGAAAATTTTTTCATACAGTGGTATTATCTGTTCAAAGGTTCCGGTTTCATATGCAACTTTTTCTAAATCGTTTAAAATCATAAATGAAAAATCAGGTTGCAATTCAAGGATTTTCAGATAGTATTCTTTTGCTTTTTTCAAATCCCCCAGATTTTTGTAGAAATCAGCATTATAATATAATGAACTTACTGAATCAGATTTGATTTTTAATGCTTTCTTTAAGAGATTGCCCACTTCTTTTATTCTTGTTTCCGGTTCTTCGCCGGATTCAGACAGGCGTGTAGTAGCTAATGCTGAATAATAATAGGCAAGCCGCTGCTCATCTACTATCTCTTTATACTCCTCACTTAATGTAATACAATCCTGATAATTCTGTATATCTTCATAAATCTTCAGAAGGAGGTGACACGCATTTTTATCATTTTTGTCAATTTTCAAAATCTCTCTTAAAAATGCTATTGCCCGATTTGGACGGTTTGATTCCAGATAATCCTGTACTAAACTGAAATATATTTTTTTCTCTTCCTCTTTGCGTAAGGTTGGTCTTACAGTTAAGGATTGGTGGATTTTTATTGCCCTTTCAATATCACCTTTTTTACGATACAAATTACCTAACCTTATATATCCATTAACTAAATTGGTATCAATGTTTAACGCTTCTTTTAATTTTTTAATAGCAAGTTCATCATTACCTTCCAATTCTGCAATCAAAGATTCAAGGTATGGTATATTTACCTGAGTTTTTGGCTTACGTGGCCGGAAATAAAAATAAAGAATGAAAGCAATGAGGGCAATGATGATGATAATCAGGATTGTCATTTTTCCTCCTCAAGTGGAAGATTACGGAGTGCATCAAGTTCCTTTTTGATATTGTTATTTTCTTTTTTTAATTTGTTCATTGTATTTCTTAAGACAATTTCATCCGCAAGGGCAAAGACCAGGACGAAAATCATTCCCGCCACAAAAGAATAAAAACATACCATTGAAAGGGCTATATTTGTGAATTGTTGTCCAAATATATTAACATCAACCTTCTTATCGGCATTTAGCACAATAAATCCTATCATAAATCCAATTACAACCACGACAAACAATAATCCCACGAATCGCATCAAACCTCCTTAATTTCCTGATGATATATAATACTCAAATATTTGAATCTGTCAAGCATTCCAGAACCTATTCTTTAATGACCTTTTTTAAGGTTTTTGCAAGGGTATCAGCAGAGACACGGGTTATAAGTTTACCTTTGTATGCAAAAGAGATTCTTCCAGTTTCCTCAGACACCACGATACAGAATGCATCTGTATGTTCAGCAATTCCTAAGGCAGCACGATGCCTCAATCCAAATTTGCCACCGAGGTCTGGATTTTCACTTAACGGAAGGACACACGCAGCAGCGATAATTCTGTCTCCCTGGACAATACATGCCCCATCGTGGAGAGGATTGTCCGGGAAGAAAAGACTTTGAATTAAAGTTGAATTTACTAAAGACTCAATACGAATACCGGATTCAATTATGTCACTGAGACTGTCATTTCTTTGAATTACTATTAAGGCACCGTGGTGCTGTTCGGAAAGCTTTTTGATTGCGTTTATTATCTCACTCACGGTTGGAAAGGGCCCAACTTTGAAGAAAAATCGCAGAGGTCGTTGCCTGCCGATGAATGCAAGTGCGTTTCTTATTTCGGGTTGGAAAAGTATGACAAATGCAACAACCCAGACCGCAAGAATAGAATTCATTATCCATGCAAGGGCTCGGAGATTGAACCAGCGTGCAACAAAAGATATAGCAAATATTGTTAAAATGCCGAATAAAATAGGATTTGCTTTAGTCCCTTTTATAAATCTTAAAAACTGGTATATTAATATGGCAACTATTAAAATGTCGATAATATCGAGGGTGCTGAGATTAAGAAATCCGAATAACTTCATTTCGTAATTTTGTCAATTAATTGGGCAACTTTCTTTGCTTCCAGAACATCGTGAACACGGATGATTGATGCGCCATTTTTTATCAATAATGCCTCCACCGCGAGGGTACCTTCCAATCTTTCTTCAGGTGGTAGATTAAAAGGATTACCAATAAATGATTTACGGGAGTGCCCAACAAGAATCGGACGCCTAAATATTTTTAGTTCGCCAAGCCTTTCAATTATTTCATAATTGTCTTCCAGCCTTTTGCCGAAACCTAAACCTGGATCAATAATAATTCTGTTTGATTCAATTCCATTCTGAATCGCAAAATCAATTCGTTCTCTAAAATAATTATTTATTTCCGATAAAAGATTTTTATATTGGGGATTGATTTGCATCGTTTTGGGCGTGCCCTTGATATGCATTATAACAACCGTAGCTTTATATTGTGCAATTACTCGGGCAAGTTTTTTTTTGGGGCGGCTGAATCCAAAACCGGATATATCGTTTATTATTTTTACACCCTGGTCGAGTGCATATTTTGCTGTTTCTGCTTTGTAGGTATCGACCGATATTGGAATTTGTGAAAATTTGACAGCAATTGGCAATACAGATTTTAATCTTTCTATTTCTTCCTTTTCACTCAACATTTTTGCCCCGGGTCTCGTTGACTCAGCTCCGATGTCAATAAAATCAGCACCTTCCTGCTGCATTTCTGTAATAACTTTTTTTATTGTAGATATCGTTGTGTAGCGACTGCCACTATAAAAAGAATCAGGGCTGATATTAATAATCCCCATTATATAGGTTCGTTCAAATTTAATTTCTTCATTTCCAATTTTTAAAATCGGTTCTTTAAAAGGATTGATTATTTCAGACAATTGGTTCCTAATTTGCATCATCCAGGGTTGTTCCTGCAATCGGTGGTTAATTTTCTCAATTTCCCTTAAATTGGCAAACAAGAGTACATCAAATCTTCTTTTTTTTGAACCAAAATATGCATCCTTTGGTACCGCAACATCACCACCGCAAATCAAAGCAATCTGCTTCAAAATGTTTGCCTGGGCAGGTGAAAGTTTCTCAATTCTAATTATCCGATAAGCAGATTTTTTTAAAAATATTTGATATGCCTCAGTCGCCACGCCAATATCTTTTAATTCATTCAATAATTCACTGTCGTTTAAATTAGACAATAGCTGCATATACAATTATACAACAAATTAGTCTATTGTCAATAAATTTAATTAAATAAACCTAACTTATTGACTTTTGTCTAAATTTAGTTATAATTATCCAAAGGAGCGTAATGGAATTTCTTTATGGTCAAACTTCGGGTCAAAATCAAACGAACCCTGTATTTAGTCTTTTACCTTTAATTCTTATATTTGTTGTATTCTATTTTCTGCTGATTCTTCCTCAGCAGAAAAGGCAGAAACAACATCAGCAATTACTTAATTCACTTAAAAAGGGTGATAGAGTGATTACGTCCTCAGGCATATATGGAACGATTGCCAATGTGAAGGATAATGTTATAAGCCTTGTAATTGCTGATGGTGTAAAGGTGGATATTGATAAAAATCATATTGTTACGAAAATTGGATCTGCAGAGGAAAGCAAATAATATAGGTTTAGGTAGATATTTAGAAATGGTATATATTCTCCCCAAACTTAAGTTTAGGTAAAGGAAATGGTTATTTTAAAATATCCTGATAAGATTTTGAGACAGAAAGCAAAACCGGTGGAGAAGATTACCAAAGAGATTTTTGATCTTGCAGAATCTATGATAAAAACAATGCTTAATAATGATGGCATAGGTCTGGCAGCCAATCAGGTGGGTGCCTTGTGGAATTTGTTTGTTCTAAACCTGAAGCCTTTTGATGATAAACCTGAGCCAGTAGTAATTATCAATCCCAAGATTATAAAAAATGAAGAAAGCGTAGAGGATGAAGAAGGATGTTTAAGTTTTCCGGGTTTATTCCTCAAAATTCCGAGATATAAACATCTTATCCTTCATTATCAAAATTTGTTTAATGAAAGCATTGTGATTGAAGCAGATGGGCTTGTGGCAAGGGCAATCCAACATGAAATTGATCATTTGAATGGCGTCCTTTTTATTGATTATGTTAATGAAAAAGAGAAGGATAAAGTAAAAGATTATTTATCAAATATAAAATCAGTATGAAGATAGTATTTTTTGGCTCTACAAACTTTTCTGTGCCTATTGTAAAAAAGATAAATGAATATTATGGGCTTGCGGGTGTAGTCATTTCAAAACCAAAACCGAAAGGAAGGGGCTTAACAGTCGAATTACCCGAAATTGGAAAATGGGCGGTGGAAAATAATATAAAATTATTTGAGCCCGAAAATCCAAACGAAATTTCATTTATTGAAAATCTTGCTTTGATATCACCCGATATCATAGTCCTATCTGCATATGGATATATCTTGAGTGGAGAACTTCTTAGGGTTCCTAAAATGGGGGGCATTAATATTCATCCTTCGCTTTTGCCTAAATATCGTGGTGCTGCGCCGATTCAAAGGGCAATTATGGCAGGAGAGAAAAAAACAGGAGTGACAATATTTTTTATGGATGAAAAGATAGACCATGGAAAGATAATTTTACAAAAGGAAATAGAAATTGATAAAAATGATACCTACGGAAGTTTGTCTCAACGGCTTTCTTTGCTTGGCGCAGAAATGGTGATTGAGGCTTTGAGATTGATTGAAAATAATGAATATAAGGTTATTGAACAAAATGAGTCTGAAATGACCTATGCACCAAAGATAAAAAAAGAAGAAACAATTATCAACTGGAGAGATAAAAGCGAGAAGATTTATAATTTGATTCGGGCGTTGAATCCTGCACCCTGTGCACGCACTCATTTCCGGAACAGCGAACTCATTATCCTTGAATCCGAAATTGGAGATAAAGATATTGAACCCGGTGTTTTTCATATTGAAAATAAAAAGTTTTATGTGGGAACAGGGGATGGTTCAATAATATTGAAGACATTAAAACCGGAAAATCGTCGGGTAATGGCCGCCATTGATTTTATAAATGGATATCGGATAAAAAGTGGAGAAAGGTTTCAAATATGAACGCAAGAGAAGCAGCGTTAAATGCCCTGTGTGAAGTTGACCATGGCACAAATCTGAAAGTCGCCCTGGGACTTATATTTGAAAGGGACGAACTTACAGAGGATGACCGCGCTCTGGCAAATGAGATAGCCTTTGGGACCCTGCGTCATCGTGAAGAGATAGACCAGATAATCAAAGAGACGTTTATTGGTGATTTTAGCGCTGCCGACCCAATATTAAAAAATATTCTTCGCCTTGCAGTCTATCAATATCTCTTTCTTGATAGAATTCCTGTTTATGCAGTGGTCAATGAAGCTGTAAATTTAGGTAGAAGTGTTAAAGAAAAATCATTGATAAATGCAGTTTTAAGAGGGGTGATTCGTAATAAAAAAGTCCAGTCAATGCGCGAACCCCAGGTTTGGGTTTTAAGAAAAATCCTTGAAGCCTATCCAGTTGAAGGTGAAAGGATAATTGACTCGTTCAAAAATCGCCCTACACCATATATTAGAATAAATAGATTGAAGACAAAACCCGAAATAATTGAAGAAAAATTAAAGGAAATGGGTATTGAATCCCGTCCCGGAAACTGGCTTGAAGATTTTCGTAAAATAAGCCGACTCGGCTCTCTTATCAATAATTCATTGTTAAAACAGGGATTTATTTCTATACATGATGAAGCACAGGGTATGATATGTAAACTTGTTGACCCGAAGCCCAATGAGCGGATTGTTGATGTCTGTTCTGCACCCGGAAGCAAGACTACTTATATTGCCGAATTAATGAATAATCAGGGCATAATCGTTGCGAGTGAAGTGAGCAGTACCCGGTTGAAACTCGTTGTAGAAAATGCCGAAAGACTGGGAATTAATATAATAAAATATGTGCTTGCAGATGGTCGGCGTTATCAATTGAAGGATTTTGATAAAGTGCTTGTGGATGCACCCTGTACAAATTCTGGGGTTATCGCGAAGAGACCAGAAGTGAAGGAGAGGGTAAATAAAAAAGTGCTCGCAAGATTGTCTAATCTTCAATTCAATCTGTTAGTTAATGCTGCATCATTTTTAAAAGTTGGAGGTTCCATTATATATTCCACCTGCAGTATTTTACCCCGTGAAAATGAAGAAATTATAGAACGGTTTTTAAATGAAAATAAGAATTTTGAATTGGAACCAGCAAAAGAATTTGTTTCGAGTGCGGATTCATACTTGAAGATTCTTCCAGGTTTTCATAATACAGATGGTATATTTGCTGCGAGATTAAAAAGAGTAAAATAATCGTATTTTTATATTGACTTTTTTTAAAAAATTTATTATAATTTTATGTGAAGGGAAATTTTGCGACAATTACCTTAACTGATGCCCAGATCGAAAAACTGGAAAAACTGCTGGGTAGTTTTTATAATCAAACAAATGTGATATGGTCAATGTTGATTACCAGCTCCGGACATTTATTAGTGCAGCGAGGTTTTACAAGACCCTTTGATGTTTTGGCTATTGCTGCTCTTACTTGCAACATATTTAATTCTACGATGGAACTTGCACATATTATAGGAGAAAAAAAATTTTTTGAATTGTTACAAGAAGGAAACAGGGTGAGTCTATATTATGTGGCACTTGATGGAGAGTATCTACTTGTTTCGCTGTTTGACGACAGAACAATACCCGGTGTTGTAAAAGTTGCTTCAGAAGAATTTACAAAGAATCTTAGAAACATTTTGAGGATAGCATGATCAAAAAGAATTTTAGCTTTGACAATTTCTATGTTTATGAAGGGAATAAGGTTGCATTTATGGCAGCCCAAAAGGTTGTTCAATTTCCGGGTGAGGTATTTAATCCCCTCTATGTTTACGCTACTGGTAGCTATGGTAAAACCCATTTTCTATGGACTCTTTACACTGAGTTATCAAAGAAAGAGTCTGCCTTTATTTTTACACCAAGAGAATTTGAAGAATATTTGCAGCAAAATACACAATTTGATACCGCGGTATTTGTTGATGATATAAATCGGGTTAACGAAAGATTCCAGGATTCAATATTAGCGATGATTGATATTTTGATTACAAAGAATAAACAATTATGCTTCAGCGGGAATGCGCCGCCCCGGGAGTTAAAAAATCTGGGTACAAAGGTGATATCGCGTATTGAAGGTGGACTTGTATGTGACCTTCAAGCACCGCGTGAGATTGCACTGGTGGAATTTATAAAAAAGAAATCCGAGGAGAGGGGAATTATTGTCCCTGATGAAATAGCCCTTGAACTTACTCAACTTTCAGGCGGTTCTTTAAGAACAATAGACGGAATGTTAAATAGATTGGTTGCTTATGCATCGCTTGGTAATATTACATTTGATTTAAATACAATCCGTTTGATATTAAAAGAATTTTATCCACGGGGCATATATAGCCCGGTAGCATCGCTTGTTGAAGAATTGAAAAAGAGTGCCGATGAAGTTATCACTGAAATTGCAGAAGTCAAAGACCCACGCACCGAATACAAAGAAAAAATTTATATCTGGGAGATGAAGGGTTTTGATACATCAGCATTAAAACCTCTGCTTGATGCCGAGATTGACACGCTCGCCAGTGCCTATAATGTCTTTATAAAAAAAGTGGAGAGGTTGATTGAGTTACAGAAAGAATTTGGTGCCTTAAATGTTTCAAAATTCCCTGAAGATGCGATGAAAATAGAAACTATGCTCTTCTCACCCGATAAAATAGAAGAAATTGAGGCATTATTAAACTCAATAAAAGAGAGATTAAAGGGCGAAGAGAAAAAACCTTTCAGAAATTATTGGATAACCGATTGCAACAGGACTGTTGTAGAATTGTATGAAAAGACAATTATTCCTTCCTTGGGGAAAGAGTTCAACCCCTATATAGTATTCGGTGGTGCGGGGACAGGGAAAACATTTCTCTGTCAGACGATAGCGGAGGATTTAAAATTCCGTGGCTATAATCCTGTAATTATGGATTTTGAAAGTGATACACAGGCACTCTCTGAATTAAAAGAGTTAGCCGATGTTTTATTAATTGATAATTTTCATAAGATATTTTTGCTGGATTTTGATTTGCGTAACAAATTGATTGAAAATATCATTGGACATATAAAACAGGAAAAAGGAGTGTTTATCTTTTCCGAACCATTCGGTGACAATGTTACATTAAACGATAATGAGAAAATGGTATTACAACTCGGCATTGAGGCAAATTTAAAAGAACCGGACCCCGAGATAACCGAACTTTATCTTAAATCAAAAGTTTCTCCAGAAGAATATGAGATAATTAAAGCAAAAGGAATACCCGAGTTCAAGAGTTTCCAGGAGATAGACTCATTTATCGTTGATTTAAGAAAACCACAAGTTGTTGTAGAAGAAAAGCCAGCTGAAGAAATTATAAGCTTAGGTTTGCCGGGCGAAGAGGTTCTCAAACCGGCTATTGAAGAACCGATTATTGAAAAAATTGAACCCCGCGAAGAAATAACTCAAATCATTGAACCTGCAGTAGAACCTCAATCTAAGCCCGCTGAAACCCAATTTAAGAAATTAAAAGAAGAGCGCTTGATTATTCAAGAATTATCCGACGAACTACTTGAAGAAAATTATGTACCTTTACCCAGGAGTGAGTAGATGGCGATAAAAGGTTCATTAAGTGAAGCAACCCTACCTGATGTAATTCAGCTCTTAAGTTTTTCGTTGAGGTCTGGTTGTCTGTCGGTCACCGATGGGAAGAATTTTGGAAATATTTTTATCAAAGATGGAAAAATTATTTACGCTACATTATTGAATAGAAAAGACCGTCTGGGTGATATACTTTTGCGCAAACAGGTCATAGACGAATCTGCTCTAAAATCCGCGCTTGAAGAACAAAAAAGAACAAATAAAAGGATAGGGGAGATTCTCGTTGAAAATGGATATATTACAAAAGAAATTCTTGAGAAAGAACTTGCCAACCAAATAGCAGAAACGATATTCACTATGCTCACCTGGGAAACAGGCTATTTCAATTTTGAAGCCGATTTATTGCCAGGAAACGAAGAATTTCTTGTCCAACTATCACCCCAGGAACTCTTGCTTGAGGGTGCAAGGCGTATAGATGAGTGGCGTAAACTGGAAAAAAGATTGCCTTCATTTGAATCAATCCTTGCAGTAAAGAAAGATTACAGCGAAATACCATTGACACAAGAGGAATTGAAAGTCTTACAATTGATTGATGGAAATCGTACAATTGACGACATTTTAAAATTATCTGAATTTGACTTTTTTGAGACTTGCCGCACAATCTATGCTCTGATTTCAGCAGGAATTGTAGAAAAACCTGAAAAGACAGAGGTTGCAAAGAAGGCGATAGGTGATATAAATGAGTATAAAAATCTCGGATATGCATTTTTTAAAACCGGTATGTATGATGAAGCCGAACGGGAATTCAGAAAGGCATTAGAGATAGCCCCGGATAATGCCGAATCACTTATGTATTGCGGTCTAATTGAATTGAAAAGAAAAAATTTTGAAAAGGCTGAGGATCTTTTGAAGAAAGCAGCAGAGATAGAAAGGAATCCTGCAATATTGAATAATTTAGGTTATCTGTTTAGTAAAAAAGGAGATTTTGATCGAGCCCAGACGGAGCTCAGTCAAGCCCTTGAATTATCACCAGACGATCCCAGGATAAATTGTAATTTGGGTATTGTTTTCTTTAATCGTAATGAATTAGAACAGGCAGAGAATTTATTTAAAAAAGTGATTGAAAGAAAACCAGAATTTATTACTCCATATATTTTTCTTTCCTTAATATATATAAAGTTAAGTGATATCCAACGGGCTGTTGATTTTCTCAAAGAGTGCATTGATAAATTTCCACGCCTTGCCGTATTTAAAAATAACCTTGCAGTTATTTATGAATCACTTGATTTACCTGAAGAAGCAGAACGTCTTTATCGCCAGGCCATCAACGATGAACCTCAGAATAATAAGATATGCCGAAATCTTGCGGATTTTTATTATGAATCACAGATTCTTGGAGCGGCAAAGGAATTTTATGAGAGAATCCCGGAAGAAGAAAGAGATTGGGAAACTCTGTTTAAATTGGGTAATATACTGATGAGGCTTGGTGATGCTGACGGGGCTTTAAATAACTGGGAAAAGGCGAGGAAATTAAACCCTACAAATACAATAATTATCCAGAATATTGAATTGTTAAAGAAGTCTCGTGGACAATAATTTTCATAATCTGATAAAATTTATTGAAGAAAAGACTGGTTTTAAATGTCACAGTTATAAAGAAAGACCTTTAATAAGACGTATAAGGGTCCGGATGCGAGCGGTTGGATTGAATGAATTTTCCGATTATTATGAATATCTTAATAGAAATCCTGACGAACTTAAAAAACTACTCAGTGTAATAACCATAAATCTCTCTTATTTTTTCAGAAATTTTGAGACATTTGATTATCTAAAGACAGATATTTTACCAAAATTTGCCAAAAGTGAAAAAGTTGTTTTCTGGAGCGCAGGCTGTGCCCAGGGCGAAGAGGCATATTCATTGGCTATAATTGCTTCTGAAGCAGATATCATAGAAAAGACCATAATTTATGCTACTGATATCGATGATGATGCATTAAAAAAAGGAGAGCAAGGAATTTATTCGACAGCGGTATTTGAGTATACGCCGTCAGAATATCTTATTAAATATTTTGTAAAATACGACGGAGATTATAAAATTAAGGATAATATTAAATCATTTGTTAAATTTTTCCATCTTGATTTATTTGATAACTTTCCATATGGTCCCTGTGATTTGATTATGTGTCGCAATGTCTTGATATATATGAGCAGAAGCGCTCAATCCGACCTGGTCCGCAGGTTCTATGAAATTCTCAAACCCGGTGGTTATCTTGTGATAGGTAAGGTTGAATTACTTCTTGGTATACCTGAAGCAAAATTTTTTAATATTGTGAACAGGACAGAGCGTGTATACCAGAAGGTCACCTCATGATAAGATCTAATCACGCATAAAATTATGACGAACGAGATCAGAGTGGGTATTGGTGAGGTAAAGGTAGTCAGGGGAGATGTGATACTTTCTGCCTATGGTGTTGGATCCTGTGTAGTTCTTGCACTATATGAACCAAAAACCCGTACCGGTGGATTAGCCCATATTCTTCTACCCCATGGTGCCGATGGTAGTTTCAAACATCCCAGAGGTGCGATTGAGGAGTTGCTTAAACATTTTTCCAATATGGGAGTCGACCGGAGCCAAATCCTCGCAAAGATAGCAGGTGGTTCAACGATGTTTGGTGAATTATTACAAACATCAATTGGTGAGAGGAATGTCCTTGAAACTAAAGAACAATTGAAAAGATATTCAATACCGCTTGTTGCTGAGGATGTTCATGGTAACTGGGGAAGGACAATATTTTTCTATGTAAATACTGGTGAGGTTTTAATAAAATCATATCGTCATGGGGAAAAGAAGATTTGAGGTATGAAGAAAGTGTTGATTGTTGAAGATTCTGTATTGATGCAGAGGGTGATCGGAGATATTATTCAATCGTCTGGTGAATTTGAAGTATGCGGATATGCCCGGAATGTTGACGAAGCGTGGGCAAAGTTTAATAAATGTAATCCTGATGTTATAACCCTGGATTATGAATTACCCGGGGAAAACGGACTTGCATTTCTGCAAAGGGTTATGTCTATTAGACCAACCCCGGTTCTGATGCTTTCTGCACATACCCATAAAGGGGCAGAAATTACAATAAATTCTCTCAATTTAGGCGCAGTTGATTTTTTCCCGAAACCTTCGGGTCCTATCTCTATCGATCTCTATGACTTCAAAGAAGAATTGATTACAAAATTAAGATATGTTGCACAGGCAAATCTGCGTCCATTTTTATCAGCACCTCGGGTTGTTCCAAGTATAAAGAAAGTTGATTTTATAGTCGGCATTGCATCTTCTACTGGCGGGGTAAAGGCTTTGAATTTTTTACTTTCATCTTTAAATAAAAATTCTGGTTTTAAGATCATTGTTGTGCAACACATGCCTAAATTCTTTACAGCCAGTCTGGCGATGCATCTTGACGAGAAATCAAGCCTTAATATAAAAGAGGCATCAAACAATGATTTAATACTACCGGATACAGTCCTAATTGCACCAGGTGGTAGTCATATAAAAATACATCCATCTGGTAAGTCGGTCATTTTGAGCGATGAGGCTCCCAGGTATGGGTTAAAACCATGTGCGGATTATCTTCTTGAATCAATGGCGGATGTATACAAAGATAAAGCAATCGGGATTGTCCTTACTGGTATGGGGCACGATGGAACAAAAGGCTTATTGAAGATAAAACAACTGGGAGGAATAACGATTGCCCAGGAGCCTTCAGAGGCAACAATTGCAAGTATGCCTCAATCAGCAATTGATGCTGGTGCTGTTGATTATGTTTTACCTTTACATCTTATTGTAAAAAAACTTACGGAAATGGCAGGACAATGATTAATGAAATAAAGAAAAAATTAGAAGAGCTGAGAAAATTAATAAAGGAATACACACCAGATAAAGAATCGGCTATAAAAGAACTTATAAAGAATATTTATATTGAAATTGCGAATAATATAAAATACTTAAATCAGGCTCAGGATGAATTGAGACAAATCGCACAAGATTTTCGGAACCGAAAGACGAGTAAGGTTGATATGGATAGATTCTATTCATTTATAAAGGCACGCACTTCACCTGAGCTTGATCTTGCTACACTTCTTGATCGTGCCTGGAATCTGATTGTCATGGAAGATTATGATGAGGCAATGAGCGTATTGAAAAAGGCACTTGATATTGACCCGAAAAATACCCGTGCACTTGGATTGAGTGGATTGGTTTTAATGAATAAAGAATTATATGATGAGGCTATGCTCTATTTCCAAAAGGTTTTATTGATTGAACCCGGGAATCCTTTTGCATTGAATAACCTTGGATTTATATGCTATAAAAAGGGAATCTGGGGAGAGGCGATTGAACATTTGAGCAAGGTTGCTAAACAGACCAAAGATAGAATGGCAAGACTTTATGCCAATTATTATCTGGGGCTTGTATATTATGAGAGAGGTATGGTTGTAGATGCAGTAAAATTTTTTGAAGAGGCACTAAAACTCGGACCCAATCTCCAGGAGGCATATTATTATTTAGGCCTTGCAGAATTAAAAAGATATGAATTTCGTAAGGCAGTTGAATATTTTGAAAAATGTATAAAAATTGATAAAGATTCAAAATATGGAATGCTTGCCTATGAAGAGGCAGAAAGGATAAAACCGATAATTGAACCAGAGAGAATCTTTAAGAATCGTAATAAAAATGATGTTAAATAAAATACAGGAAAAGGTCATTAAAATTGTTGTAGAAACCGGGGATTATATTTACCACCTTTCCAATAGAAGAAAACATATATCTTATAAGGGAGTAGTAAATCTTGTTACGCAGTTTGATAATATTGCCCAGAAGAGAATTGTGGATTATCTGAGGAAGGAATTCCCGGATTATGGTATTCTTAGTGAAGAAAATATTAGTTATGATACCCACAAAAAAATAAAATGGCTCATTGATCCACTTGATGGAACAACAAATTTTGCCCATGACTTACCCATATGGGCAATATCTATTGGGCTTGAAGTTGAAGGTGAGATTGTGCTCGGAGTTGTTTATGACCCAACAAGGAAGGAATTATTTTCGGCAATCAAAGGTAAGGGTGCATTTCTTAACAAAAAAAAGATATTGGTTTCAAAGACAAAAAAACTTGGACAGAGTCTGCTTGTAACTGGATTTCCTTATGATATAAGGGAGAGTAAAGAAAATAATCTTGATTATTTCGCACGTTTCTGTGTAACCGCCCAGGCAGTGAGGAGACTCGGTTCAGCAGCACTTGATCTATGTTATACTGCCTGCGGAAGATTTGATGGTTATTGGGAGATCAAACTTTCACCCTGGGACCAGGCGGCAGGTTCTCTGATTTTGAAAGAAGCAGGTGGGAAAATAACCGATTTTAAAGGCAAACCATTTAATATATATGGCAAAGAAGTTCTGGGCACGAATGGCTATATACACAATCAAATGATGGAAGTATTGAATAAAAAAGTTTGATCAGTTTTTTATTTTTTGCTTTAACGTTCTTATGCTTCTGGCTAATGGCTGCTTAATTATTCCCATTTCTGTTATAATCCCTGTTATCAGTTTCTCAGGTGTAACATCAAAGGCTGGATTGCAAGCCTTTGCCTGTTGAGCAATTATGCGTCTATTGTTGAAATAGAATATTTCATCTGCACAACGGAATTCAATCGGAATTTCACTCCCCGATTTTATATTAAAATCAAATGTTGATATCGGTGCCGCAACATAGAATGGTACTCTATAATATCGGGCAATTATCGCGAGTCCCTGGGTTCCAATTTTGTTTGCGGTGTCTCCATTTCGGGCAATTCGGTCTGCACCAACAAGGAGCAAATCCATTTCTGGCATATAAGTGGCTGCCATATTATCACAGATTGCATATGTTTCTATTCCATTTTTAGTGAGCTCCCAGGTTGTAAGCCTTGCACCCTGTAAAAGCGGTCTTGTTTCACAGGAATAGACAGTAAATTTCTTTCCCATTTCCTTTGCGGTATAAAGGATACCTAATGCAGTCCCTATGCCACTCGTTGCAAGGGCACCAGCATTGCAATGCACCATTATCTTATAGCCATTTTTAATCAGCCTTGCCCCATAAAAACCTATTTTTTTACATGCCTCTTTATCTTCTCTTTCAATTGCCTGTGCTTCTTTTAATAATGTTTGGTATATATCATGTCGGGTTCCTATTTTTTTTAAGCATTTTTTCATTCTTTCAATTGCCCAGAATAGATTTACTGCAGTGGGACGGGCAGATTTTAGATACTCAGCATCTTTGAAAATTTTTTTATATGCATCTTTGCGTGCGGACAGAACCAAACCATAAGCCGCGGTCACTCCAATCAATGGTGCACCACGCACCTTTAAGGTTTTTATTGCATTATACACATCTTTTATATTTTTCAAACGAAGATAAATTTCTTTTTCAGGGAGTCTTGTCTGGTCAAGGATAATTATTTCATTTCTATTTTTATCATATTCTATGGTTTTGAATTTGAGCATTTATATTATTCCTGAATGCCTTTTTGCTGAAAGTATCGTATTGTATAATAACATTGTTATCGTCATCGGACCAACACCACCCGGGACCGGTGATATTGCACTCGCCTTTTTACTGACTTCCTCAAATTCTACATCGCCGATCAATCTAAAACCACTCTTTTTTGTAGGGTCTTCTATCCTATTTACACCAACATCAA
The DNA here is from genome assembly GCA_039802005.1 of candidate division WOR-3 bacterium. Taxonomy (NCBI): domain Bacteria; kingdom Pseudomonadati; phylum Caldifarciminota; species Caldifarciminota bacterium. The sequence goes on along the minus strand of JBDRVV010000015.1, from coordinate 38,589 downwards.
TCACGACTGCACCTTCTTTTACCATATCACCATTTACAGTGTGTGGGCGACCAGCAGCGACAATGAGTATATCTGCCTGTTTCGTGTATTCTGCCATATGCTTTGTGCCAGTGTGGCACATTGTGACCGTGGCATTTGCACCAGGTTTTTTTTGGACGAGCATCATTGCCAGTGGTTTACCTACAATATTACTCCTTCCCACAATTACGACATGTTTTCCCGAAATTTCAATTCCATTGCGTATTAATAACTGCTGTATCCCATGGGGTGTGCAGGGCAGAAAACAATCCACACCGATCATCAATTTACCTACATTTACGGGATGGAATCCATCAACATCCTTATCCGGGTCTATTGCATATAAAACCTTTTCTTCATTTATATGGTTGGGTAAAGGGAGTTGGACCAAAATTCCATGGATTGCTGGGTCGTGGTTTAGTTGCTCAATTAATTTTAAAAGTTCGGACTCTTTATAATCACTATCAAATTTATATTCCCTGGACATAATCCCTACTTCTGCACAGGCTTTCTCTTTTCCTTTCACATAAGAGATTGAGGCAGGATTATCACCGACAAGTATTACTGCGAGTCCTGGAAGAATATTATGCTTTGTCTTTAATTCGGCAATTTCTTGTTTCATCTCTTCACGCATTTTTTCAGCAAGTTCTGTTCCACTTAAAATTTTTGCCATTTTATCTCCTTTCTGTAAAGAATTAATTCTTAAAAAGTTATGGGATTATATAATAAAAATAGATAAAGTCAATGGCAATCTTATACATTATTTTATGGTTGACAGTTTCAAAATTTTAATTATAATTTAACATAATAAGAAACATTCAGATTTTGAAAATTTGAAAGGAGGTGATGCCAGAATAAAAAACGAAGATATTAAAAAAGGGGATAAAAATAATAAGAAGGGGGTTCTATGAGATCAGTATACATATTAATAGCGCTAATTTCAGTTGTGGGGGTAGTAGAAGCCAAGGCTTTGATTGACCCACAACTTGAAGAGGTCATCGCTTCAGTGAAAGACAATGACCAGGTTGAGATACTGGTGGTCTTTAATGAGCAATCAGATGAAGACTACCTGCGAAATCTCGTCGCTGATTTACCCAGACGCGAACAGAGATATCCTGTGGTAAATTACTTAAAAGAACTTTCCGCAAGGACTCAGGAACCGCTTGTCAATTACCTTACGCTTCAGACCCAATCCAATAAGGTTTCTGAGATTAAATCTATGTGGATTATAAATGCACTTTATTGCAAGGCAACGCCAGATATAATAAATGAAATAGCGAATAGAAATGATGTCGCATTTATTGCTTATCCCTATATTGTCAGTGAGAATATTTTATTGACTTATGGCGAGCCGGTGCCGGTTGATGTACTTGATAGCCGAGGAATTGTATGGAATCTAAAACTTATTGCTGCTGATTCCTGCTGGGCAGCCGGATATAGAGGTCAGGGTGTAATTGTTGGTATCATTGACACGGGAGTTAATTACAACCATCTTGACTTAAGTAACCATATGTGGACCGACCCAAATTATCCTTATCATGGCTGGAATTTTGAAAATAATAATAATAACCCGATGGATGCTAATGGTCATGGTACGCACTGCGCAGGCACTATTGCATCAGATGGTTCAGCTGGTGACACCTGTGGTGTAGCACCTCAATGTTCAATATTGGTTTGCAGGGTTAGAACATCCATCGCCTATCCAATGCCTGATACTATTTCCGAGCAAAATGTTTTTGATGCGATGCAGTTCTGTATCGCTCCACCTCTTTCGCCAACCCATGGTGCAGATGTGATATCAATGTCTTTGGGCTGGTATGTTGCCTGGACACCAAGAAGGAGTATGTGGCGTAAAGCAGTAACGAATGTGGCACTTGCGGGTATACCATATTTTATTGCTGCAGGTAATGAGAGAGGTTATACTTACTGTCCTGTTCCCTATAATCTCCGCTGCCCAGGTGATGTTCCTCCACCCTGGCATCATCCATCAGAAGCACAGGGTAGGCTTGCGGGTGCGATCTCTATTGCGGCAACCGATAGTCTCAATGCGCTTGCCAGTTTTTCTTCCTGCGGTCCTTCGTGCTGGGAAGATGCACCATGGTATTGGGACTACCCGTTTAGACCGGGACCTGGAATTTTGAAACCGGATATTGCTGCCCCCGGAGTTAATATAAGGTCATGTCTATATAGCAGTAACAACGGTTACACTTTAATGAGCGGTACTTCCATGGCGACACCACATTGTGCAGGACTTGCTGCTTTGTTACTTTCAAAGAATCCGAATCTAACCGTTGCCCAGATTGATAGTATCATGCAGTTCAGTGCCCTCGACCTTGGAACTGCTGGCAAGGATACCATGTATGGTGCGGGAAGAATCCGTGCAAAGCGGGCAATAGATATGACACCTGCTTCTGGTTCACTGCCTGATTTGCGCCTTGCGGAATTCGGCACGGTCGTTCTTGACCCAGCACCGAATGGCAATGGTAATGGGTACTTTGATCCTTCTGAGCGCATTACCCTCGTTGACACAATAATCAATTTGGGAACTGCCACGGCGACAAATGTAACTGGTAAATTAAGGACTACAAGCCCACGCATAACAATCATTGATTCAACTGCAACTTTTGGAAACATCAATCCTAAGGCAAAGGGTCATAATGGAGCCGACCCATTTGTACTCCAAGCAGATACACTTATTCAACTGGGTACGCTGGTGCCATTTGAATTAGAACTAACTGCCGGAACTTATACAAGAAAACTGTATTATCAACTTAGAATGGGTTCAATCTGTGGTCCGGATAGTTTTGGCTATTTTATGATTGATAATACAGACTCCTTCTACACTGAGGCGCCAATTTATAACTGGATAAACATAAATGCCAACCAGGGCGGTCCCGGAACGAGCATTGGAACCGGTGGAAATGATGTCACGCTGAGAATTCGTTCACCCTTCACAATCAGACATTATGCAAAGAGGCTTGGCGGTGCAACTACGGATAGTATTTCAGTCTGTTCCAATGGCTGGATTGCATTCGGCAGGCAGACGAGCACTGTTCAATACAATAGCATATTACCAAAGATGATGGATTATGGCTCACAGAGTTCAGTGCCTAATATGGTCGCGGCATTCTGGGATGACCTCAATGGTTCTTCACCTGCTACCTGGTGGTATTATAATGATGCTACAAATCACCGTCTGATAATCCAGTGTGATTCCTTCATTACCCTTGCCAATATGTTCCAGTCATTCCAGTATATAATCTATGATTCCACTACTGCTGGTCCAGGAATGCGCAATGATATTGTAATTCAATATCGGCGGGTCACTAATCCGACGAGCTGCACGGTCGGACAGCAGGATTCGTTGAAAAAATACGGCATGAGCTATCTCTTTAATAAAGTCTATGACACCGGTGCGGCACCGCTCGTTGCCGGTAGGGCAATAAAGTTTACAACTAAACAGCCGAAGATGAAGAACTGGATTGGAGTTCAGGAATTTACGAACTATGTTGACCCGGGAACAAAAAGGATAAGTCTGGCGCCGAATCCAGCAAGAAATTCGGTTAATATTTTCTATACGGTGGATAAGAAGGCAAAGATAACTGTAAAAGTTTATAATACCATCGGTCAGGTCATAAGGACACTCGTTGACGAAACGAAGACCCCTGGTGTTTATACTGCAAAATGGTCGGGTGATGATGAACTCGGACGGGAAGTTGCATCCGGTGTATATTTCTTCAACCTCCAGATTGAAGATAAATCGTTCAATACACGCGGAATCCTGTTGAAGTAAGAAACAAAAAGGGGGAGAGCAATCTCCCCCTTGATTTTTTTTATTTTTTTATTATAATAATTTTAACAGAAGGAGGTTTATGAAACATATTATCCGATGCTTAAGTCTCGGAATGCTTTTGGTTTCGCTTGGAATGGCGTCAAACAAGATGGAGGTATGGCTATATTTCAAGGATGCGGATGAATTGTTTTCAAAGATGGGGACGCTCTTTGGTGAACTGGATATCTGCACGGTGCAACAAGCAGATAATGGTGAATACTATCTGGTACTAAATACAACAAAAGAACAATATGAGCAGATAAGGGCACTCGGATTTAAGACCGTTATCACCTATGAAGATATTGCGGAAAAATTCTACGAGATGGCGGGTTCAAGAGACCCACAGATATTAAGGGACTTTGGCTATTTCTACACCTACTGGGAGATGAGGGATACATTACAAACCCTTGCAAACTCATTTCCAAATATTACCCGATACTATAGTGCGGGTAATTCCTACCAAGGGTTGCAGATGGTTGCTTTCAAAATTTCGGATAATCCCCTCGTTGATGAAATGGAGCCCGCAGTCTGTTTCAATGGTGCAACCCATGCAAGGGAGCCTATGGGAACGACCCTTTGCATTGATTACATAAAGTATTTACTAACTAATTATGGCACAGATTCTCTTGTCACCTGGTTTGTAAATAATCGTGAAATTTATTTTATACCGGTGATGAATCCAGATGGTTATAGATACAATTCTGATTCTGGTGGTGCAACGAGTAATATCCGTAAGAACCGGCATTTATATTCAGGCCAGAGTTCATCAACTGCGGGTGTAGATTTAAATCGTAATTATGGTTATAAATGGGGTTATAATGATGTTGGTTCAAGCCCATCGGTAACTTCTGATGCTTATCGCGGTCCTTCAAGATTTTCAGAGATAGAGACTCAGAATGCACGTGATTTCTTCTTACCCAAAAAAATAAGGACCCAGATTGATTACCATTCTTATGGGGCATATAATCTCTGTGTCTGGGGTTATTCCGGTAGTGCCGAGCCGATTCCAGATTCGGTCACGGTTTGGGAGATTCTTGACTCAATGCGGGTGAAGAACGGATTTTCTGCGGCGCGCACAGGTCCGATATATCGGGTTCTTTATGCGGCGAATGGAACTTCAATTGAATGGGAGATGAAGGATACCCTCCATAATGGTGTGCCTAAGTTTGTCACTTATGCCTTCAGCATTGAGACAAACCAGACTGATTTCTGGGATGGATATAATAATTATACGGTAATTCAAAATAACATAAACCAATGCCGTCCGGTTAATATCTATTTCACCAAGATTGCCGGTGTATTCTTTGATAATCTCCAACCGGTCGTTGCTGATACTTCACTGGGAAATGGAACAGGTCAACTTGACCCAAATGAGACATCCCATTTATGGATGAGGATCAGAAACCGTGCAATCCATCCCCTTGATTCCGCATACAATATCACTGCACAACTCATCTCCCTTGATACACAGATTGTTGTCCAGACCGGAACCGCTACTTTTCCGAAGATATACCGTAAGAGCACGGGCAATAATAGTGCCTCAAGATTTGTTGTAAGATGCAGTCGCAATGCGACACCCGGTGCAGTAAAACCATTGAAATTGATACTGACATTTAAGGATGATACCTGTACGATAACCCAGGGAATTAATTTCTCGCTCACAATCGGGAATAATCCAGTTGGTATAACCGAATCGGATAGGGAAAAACAGATCGAATCATTTGTTAAACTGCATAGTAATCCTGCAACGGGAAGTATTGAATTTGCGTTCGCCCAGATTCCTGATAAGGATGCATCTTTGATAATTTATGATGCTACGGGAAGGCTGATAAAGAAATTTGATAATCTGAATCAAAGGTTAATCTGGGATGGGACTGACCACATGAATTTGCCAGTAGAATCAGGTGTCTATTTCTATGTCGTGCAAAAAAAAGGTAATGATTTAAAAAGAGGCAAATTCGTCTTTATCGGCAAATAACCAAGAGGAAAACGACAGATACTTGTAAGGCAAGGCTTTAGCCTTGCATCTTTGAATTTAAATAAATGCAAACCTGAAGGTTTGCCTTACATTTAATACTTATCTCTTTTTGTGTAAAAGTCTTGATAGATATGTAGGCTGGATCTTCAAAATTTTGCTTGCCTTTCTCTGATTCCCCCCGCATCTTTTGATCACTTCTTTGATGTATTTCATTTTGAATTCTTCAACTGCTTCTTTCAAATTTTTATCAAATGTCATTGGAAGTTCTACCGGCTCGGTCGGAAGCATTAATGCCTCATGTCTGATCGTGTCTGTATTTGTCAAAACCACTGCCCTTTCAATTACATTCTGTAATTCTCTTACATTTCCGGGCCATGGGTAATTTATCATTTTTTCAATAACTTCATCAGAAAACTTTTTTATATCTTTATTCATCTGTTTTGAATAATAACTTAAATAGTGTTCTGCGATTATTATTATATCATCTTTTCTGTCCCTTAAGGGTGGTATATATATTGGAAAAACATTTAAACGATAAAATAAATCTTCTCTGAATAACTTTTGCTTTATCTTTTCTTCAAGATTTTGATTTGTTGCAGCAATAACGCGCACATCAACCTTTATTGTCTTGGTCCCACCAAGTCGCTCAAACTCTTTTTCTTGTAATACCCGTAACAATTTACTCTGGGTTTCGGGAAGCATATCTCCAATTTCATCAAGAAAAATTGTGCCTTGATTTGCAAGTTCAAACCTGCCTTTATGCTGGGTGAGTGCCCCGGTAAAAGCCCCTTTTTCATATCCAAACAATTCACTTTCCAAAAGTGTGGATGGTATTGCTGCACAACTGACCGCAATGAATGGTTTATCTCTTCTCGGACTTAAACGGTGTATATAACGCGCAATTAGCTCTTTACCAGTTCCATTTTCACCCAAGATCAAAACTGAAGCATTGCTCTGGGCAACCTTTTCTGCGAGATTTAACACATTTTTAAATTGTTCACTCCTGCCAATAAGTGCATATCTTGAATCAATTTCATCTCTGAGTAATTCCTTATATTCATGGATTTTTAAATGGTTCTGTGCATTTTGGATAACCTGTGCTGCCTGATAAGCAATGAGCATGATTAAATTTTTATCTTCTTCTGTCCATTCTTGCTGGTCTTTTTTGTTTAATACTTCAATAACACCAATCGTTTTTCCTGTGATTTTCAAGGGTGCTGCAATTATGGAACGTGTGACAAAGCCTGTTGATTTATCAATCTTTGAATAAAAATCTTTATCTTTTGTTGTATCATTTACAATCTTTGGTTTACCTTCGCGCACACAGGCGCCGGCAATGCCTTTATCAAGTGGGACAGTTAGATTCTTCAATCTTTCAGATACTTCACCAGTAACACTGGCAAAATATAATTCATTTGTTGTCTCATCAAGCAATAATAGAGAACTCGCTTCGGCTTTAAGAAGATTTTTGGCACTTTCAATGATAATATCAAGAATTTTTGAGAGTTCAAGGGTTGAACTCAGAGAACTGGTCATTTCAAAAAGAATCTCAAGTTGTTCTCTGCCTATCTTTCTTATGATGCTTTCCATAATTTATTATAATTCAAAAATTATTCCCGTCAATATCTGATTTTTTATTACTGTGATATTTATTTTTCAATATTTCTCTCAATTTCATTCGCGCACGATGTAGTCGTGTTTTTATCGTAGTAATTGGTAAATCTAAAATTTTACTTATTTCCTGATAGGACAAATCTTCTTTGTGAAAAAAAATCATTATTTCACGGTCTAAAGGTGCCAATTTTTGTATTGCTTCTTCAATGGCTTGCATAATTTTTGCATTTCTATATTTTTCAATAAAATTTGCACTAATTGAATGTCTTTCATCAAGATACTCGTATTCAACCTTATTTTTCCTGAAGAAATCAATCACAAGATTATGGGCGATAGTAAGAAGATAAGTTCCAATCGGTTTATTGATATCAAATGTTTTGATACCTTTAAAAAATTTTATAAATACCTCAAATGTTATCTCTTCAGCATCATCATAATTTTTTACGAGCCTTAATATATAGCTGAATATACGTGCTTTGTAAAGATTTAGAATCTTTTCACAGGATTTTTCATCTCCGTCTATTATTTTTTTAATCAACTCTTTTTCGCTGTCCATATAATCAGTATACATAAATACACTAAAAAAGGCAAGTACATACTCTGTATTGATTATATTTGCATAGTGTATATAATCTTTGGAAAGGAGGTATTATGTTTATTCTTGGCTTAATGCTCATTATTGGTCTTTTTGTTTTCCGTTCTTTATATAAAGTAAAAGGTGAGGACCGAAGGATTGATAATATATTGAAGATACGGAACTATGTAACCTGGGGAGCGGGTATCATTGGAGGTCTGTTGATATTCTTTTCTTTACTTAGGATTGTTCCACCAGGTTCAGTGGGTGTTCAGATACTATTCGGTAGAGTTTTGACAAAGGCGACGCTTTCCGAGGGTTTGAATATAGTTAATCCCTTTGTCGACCTGCATATTATGAGTATAAGAACACAGGCATATACCATGTCTATCGCATACGAAGAGGGGCAGATTAAAGGTGATGATGCAATAACTGCATTAACAAGAGATGGGCTGGAAGTGAAGATGGATTTGACAGTCTGGTATCATTTAAACCCTGAAGAAGCAGGTAATGTATTCCAGAAAATAGGTGCTGATTATGTTGAAAAGATAGTTCGCCCAGCAGCAAGGACTGCAATAAGGAATACGACTTCAAAATATCAGGCAATAGAGATATATGCGGAAAAAAGGCAGGATCTTGAATCTGAGATTGAAAGACAACTTGCAGAGGATTTTAATAAAAGAGGTATTGTTCTTGAGAGGGTTTTATTGAGAAACATCAGTCTTCCAGCAAAGGTGAAGAATGCAATTGAAGCGAAACTTGAGGCAGAACAGGAAGCCCAAAAAATGGAGTTTGTATTATTAAAAGAAAAAAAAGAAGCGGAGAGAAAGAAAATCGAAGCTACCGGCATTGCCGAAGCCCAGCAAATAATTGCTCAGTCTCTGGTTGGTGACCGGGGGCGGGCATACCTTTCCTGGAAATACCTTGAGAACCTACAGCACCTTTATACTTCACCCAATAATACTATTGTTATTGCCCCTTATGATAAAAATTTCATCCCACTCCTACAGATAGGTAAGTAAGACTTAATTTTTTGTCTTGACAGGTATGAAAATCAAGATATAATATATTTTAGAAACATAGATGTCAAAATAAATGGGGGCGAATGGTTTTGACAGGGTGAATGGGGTGAAAGAGGGCATACCGAGGGTCCTGGTCACCTCGTTAATCCGACCATGAGAAAAAAACATCCTGCATACACAGGATACGCACTGGCTGCATAAATAAATGCAGTCACGTCTGTCCGGGATTGCCCGACCTGGAACAGGCGTCATAAAGGGCAAAACCCTATCATTCCTTAGCCTTTGGGGGTGATAGTGGCTTCTTAAAAGGCTCGCCCTGACCAACCCGTCCCCTGGTTAAGGTCAGGGGAGATTCATAAGGGGACTAAGTATGTAGTCCTCTTCACTGAAACACTCTGGACGCGGGTTCGATTCCCGCCGCCTCCACCAATTTTGCTCAAAACTATCAAGCGTTAGCGCAGATAGGTTTGAATGCAAAATTGAGTGTCCCGAATGAAATGAGGGGCACCAATAAATTTTTTTATGAATAAGTATTTTGTTTACATAATAAGCAGTGTTTCTGGGGATTATTATGTTGGAATCACCCAGGACTTAGTGGAACGGATAAAAAGGCATAATACCCAGCGGGGAAGTAAATTTACCAAGAATAAAGGTCCTTTTTCACTGGTTTATTATGAGGAATTTTCTGATTTGAGTTCTGCGTTGAATCGGGAGAGACAGATAAAATCTTTTTCGCGACGGAAGAAAGAAGAACTTATCATTGATTTTGGGAAAAAATAACGGGTTCGATTTCCCTCGCTGTGCTCGGGACTTCGTATTTTGCACTGCGTTTGAAATACTCAGCCCGCCTGCCATTCACCAATTTTGCTCAAAACTATCAAGCGTTAGCGCAGATAGGTTTGAATGCAAAAACACTATATTTTAAATTTTATTCATTTTATCCCTTGACATTTTAAAAAATTTGATTATAATATATATGTATGATTAAAAAAATTAAAAACTGTCCACTTTGTGGTGGAGAAATGGTTATAAGTGAACTTAGGTGTAAAAAATGTGATTTAAGGGTGAAAAAAGATCTTTCGCCTTGCGAATTCTGCCAATTACCCGAAGAAGATTATGAATTCTTGAAAATATTCTTAAGGACTGAAGGAAAGATAACAGATATTGAGAAGATATTGGGTGTTTCATATCCTACTATAAAATCAAAGATCGACCACTTATTGAATAGTTTGAATCTAAAACCCTACGAAGAACCTATTGACCCTATAGATGGTATTGCAAAAGGGAAATTGACCGTGGATGAGGCAATTGCTATTTTGAAGAGTAGGAAAAAAGGAGGTGCAAAATAAAGTCGTTTATGTTGCCAACCTTAGATGCCATTTTTATTATCTTTATTGGTTTGTTGATATGGTTTTCAAATCTTGGCTTATTGCCTATAAACTGGCACAAGGATTGGCCATTGATACTAATTTTATTTGGAGTATTACAGTTGATTAAAATATTCTTAAAAAGGCGAAGATAAAAAATAGGAGGTTAAAATGTCAGAAGAAAGAAGAAAGATTTTGAATATGGTCGCTGAAGGAAAAGTAACGCCTGAAGAAGCAGAGCGTCTTTTGTCGGTTTTAAAAGATACAACAGATAAGGCTCATTTTTTTAGAGTCCGTGTTTATGACCGCAATAATGATAAGATAAAGGTAAAGGTTGATATCCCGATTGGTGTTTTGAGGTTGTTATTAAAATTTGGTGCAACATTTCAGGGGCTGGCACCAGATGGTTTCAAAATGAACATAAAAGGAAAAGAATTCCATCTTGATGAGTTCACTCCGGAAATGATTGACAAAATTGTCGGTGAGTTAGGAGAAAGCGGCAGATTCAACCTCGTTGAAGTGGAAAGTACTGAAGATAATGAGCGGGTGGAGGTGTATATTGAATGAACAAATGAAGATATTGAAGCTCCTTGAAGAGGGTAAGATAACGGCGGAAGAGGCAGCAAGGCTTCTTGAAGCAGTCAGGGATTCTGAATCAAAGAAAAAACGCAATTTTTTCTGGGAGGGAATGGGTTCATTCTCTGATATTATGTCGGATATGATGGGTGCGATTTTCAGTACTTCTTTTAAAAATCACTCTACATCAGAGAAAATAGAAATTCCAGGGAAGAAAAAACTTGAATTTAAAGGAATAAGCGGTGATCTTGAGATAAAGGGAAATGACATTAATAATTTTATCATAGAAAAGGATGGTATAGTCAGAATATATGAAGAGAATGATGTATTATTGATAAAAACAATTAGCGGCGACATAAAAATAGATGCGCCAAGGAATATTAATGTTGAAATAAAGGGTGTATCAGGAGATTTGATAGTGGAGAATATAAATGGTAGGATTGAAATTCTTTCAGTATCAGGAAATATTGTCGGCAAAGGATTGAGCGGTCGTTTTGTCGGTGAATTTGTTTCAGGCGATGTTGAACTTGAATATCAAAATGTGGATGGAATAGTGATAAAAGCGCGTTCCGGTGATGTGGTTTTAAAAATTAGCGATAAGACCGAAGCAGAGATTGAAATATCAAGTATGAATGGAGATATACATTGTGATTTTCCGTTGAAAGATACAATTAAGAAAAATAATTTTCTCAAAGGAATTTTAAACTCTCCTAAGGCTAAGATTTTGATAGATAACCGCTATGGTGATGTAAGGATAGAAAAGAAGATTTGAAATATTAAATGGAGGTATAATGGGTTGTGGATTATTCTGGGCGTTATTTTTAATCATTATCGGAGTCTGGATTTGGGCTTCTAATTATGGTTTCCGTTTTTCATTTTATCGTGATTGGCCAATAATATTCGTTATCATTGGACTTATGGTTCTGTTAAGAATTTTGCGTCGTCGCAGGTAGTTTTCTCTTCAGTCAAAGAAAGATAAGTTGCGGGCGAATTATTTATTTTACAATTAATTTATAGAGAATAAATATTATCACCAGCATCAATATCAAACCAAACCCGACGAATCTCATTGGCTGGTAATGCTTCCGCGGAGGAATGATACGGTGCTTTTTTTTGAAATCTATCATTGCTTTATAACCTCCATTGGATTTAACAGACCTGTATCATCTACTTTTAATTTGTGAACTTCTTCAACAAATGAACGAATAATTTTTTCTTGGATTTGTGTAATTTTTCTTGTCGGACAGGTAAAATTGTTGAAGAGCATTGAAAACGCATAATCTTGGCCATTGATGATTTTGAGATACCCACTTAAACAAGAAGTTGCTTGAATAGCACCGGTTTTTGCTCTAAGTGTATCGGAAAAACCGTTAAATCGTGCCTTCAGCGTTCCTTTTCCGGGTTCGGGGAGCGAGTTGTAAAAATCTTCAAAGAGATAGCTATTATACATAAATTTAAGAACCGCAATCAATGCTGCAGGTGAGACAAGATTATTTTTTGAAAGTCCTGAACCATCCCATATAGATATATTTTGTGTGTCAACCCCGCAAACATTAAGAAATTCTTTTACCGCATTCAATCCGGAATTAAAACTTCCTTCTTTGTATCTAAATGCACCAAGAGTTTTTAATAAAATTTCAGCATAAAGATTTTCACTTTCAGTATTTGTTTCTTTTATTATTTCCGATAGAGCAGGGGAGAGGATCGAATCAATTAAAAGCGGCTGTGTCTGGTTTAAAAACAATTCATAAGTTTTAATTCTTGATACAGGATTTGAGATTTTTATATTACTGGCAATTAACCTTTCTTTAAAGTATTCTCCAACGAACATCGCTGGGTCTTTAACCGCCACATTAATATCCCTCGCGTTTTTAATGTTTATAAATCCATCAACTACGATAGTATTCTCCTCTGGCTTTCGGTAAATTATTATATTTTCTGAATTTGCCGTTGTCGTCATACGATTGATCAATTTTATATAACCTGTGGCAGGATATATATAAACATTTGCTAATTCTCCGACATTTGTGGGACGTAATCTTACTGATACAACATTTTTGTTAAATGAGAGGGCACTTATTTCTGGTGCATATTTTGCATCAAGATAATGCCAGGACCAGCCAGCAGGGAGTCGTTCATCAGTGAAATAATCATCAATGATAATTATCCCGCCGTTTATTTCAATGATTCCAAGAGATTTGATTTTATTCACAAATCTTTCAAGATTTTCAAGACTAAAATAAGGGTCACCACGCCCTTGTAAGATAATATCTCCATACAATTTTTTATCTTTTATTGTACCTCTTAGATAAAGGCAGGTTTTATATCGGAATTCTTTGCCAAGAAAATATAATGATGCAGCAGTCGTAATAATTTTCATATTTGATGCAGGCACCAGCAACTTTTCTCCATTGTAATTGTAGATAATACTGTCTTTATTTAAATCTAAAATGATGATTCCATAATGGGCATTTTTCAATTCTGGCACATTGATGATTGTGTCAATAGAAAGAATGCTTAATATAAGAAGGTTAAGCATTTTTTGTTTTCGGTGTGAACAGGCCAGACTTTATAATTTTACAATTGCATTTTTCTCTGTTCAGATTTTTTCCACAGATTGGGCAAATGCCTTTACACTCTTTATTGCATAAAGGCGCTGGGGGAATAGCAAGAATGATTATTTCTCTAATACCAATGCTGAGATCAATATCGGGTCCGGTATAATATACTTTATCTATGTCGCCAGATTTTAATTCAACTTTTTCCGAGGATAAAAGTGGGTCTTTCCCTGCAACATAATCGAGGTGCAACGACTCATTAAAATCCTGCGTGAAGGAAGTAAGACACCTTGCGCATGTAAGTTCAACATTGAATTGAACATTGAAGTCTGCACTCACGCCGAGTGCCTTTTTTGTAATACTTATCCTGGCATTTACTATTTTCAGACTGGTAAAATACTTTTTCTCGGCAAGATTTAATTCTTTCTCTTCTAAATCGTCAAATACCAATATTTCTCTTTCTTTAATTTCAATTAAGGGGATTGACAATCTTGATTTATTTATGTTTTTAACTCCTTTTTTCTCGCAGCAGGAAAGAGCACATTGTTGAGAATTAAACGATATCCTGGTGAATTTTTATAATTTCTCAGATCAGTAGGGGGGTCACCCACAAAATGCTGGTAATCTTCAGGGTCATGCCCAGCAAGATAAGTAAATGTTCCTTTACCAAAATTTCCGTGAATATACTTAATTTCTTCTGTTCCTATAACTTCACCGAGCACGAGGACTGATGGTTTAAGTGTATTTCTTCTAAATCCCGAACATTGTCCTAAAAATTCTTTAACGAGAGAAGTATGATTTTGAACGAGCATACAAGGGACAGGATCAAACTTGGCACTGAAATCAAATAATGAAAAATATGTATTTGGTCCTCGCTGGGCTGCTTCAATACTAACATCTATCGTTGAGTGTTCATATACAAGTGGGTCAAGGATGACCTGAAAATTTTCAAAGGCGAGACATTGTGAAAAATCAAGTTTATTATTAGCATTATAGTCAAATGGGTCACCGTCAAAAACATTATGGCATATATCGGTGAATTGTGCGGCAAGTGCTATCTCCCATGTATCACAAGCAGAACACATTGAAAATACAAAACCACCTTGATTTATATAATCTTTTATCGCAAGTGCGACAGCAAGTTTTAATTGGGATACTTTTTTGAATCCCAGTTTTTTTGCCATTGTTTCATTTTTTATCACTTCTTCTTGATACCACTCGGTGTTATGGTATCCCGCATAAAATTTTCCATATTGCCCGGTAAAATCTTCATGATGTAAATGGAGCCAATCATATTTTGTGAGTTTTCCTTTTAATACATCCTCATCCCAGATTTGTTCGTAAGGAATCTTAGCGTATTCAAGGGCAAGGGTTACTGCATCATCCCAGGGTTCAAAATTTTCAGGAATATAGACTGCTATCTTCGGCGCCTTTTCCAGAAGTATTGATTCCATATTATTGTCCTGTATCATTTGATAAATTTCTAACACTTGAGATGGTGCAACTATTTCCAATTTAACGTTTTCAAATGCGCATTCTTTTTCTATTATTGAACTATAATCCATAAGAAAAGAACCACCTCGATAGTTTAGCAACCATTCCACAGTAATGCCATATTGAAGGGCGTGGTAGGCAATGCCGTAAGCTTTTAGGTGCTCGGTTTGAGATAAATCCATAGGGATCAGAATTTTATTTGCGAATGATTGGGTATAAAACGATAAAATTAGAATAATTAAATATAATCTCGGCATCCTTTTTAGAATTAAATTCAAATGCATAGGGTTTCTATTCTTCGTTATTTTTAATTATATTAAGAACCTCCTGTGGATTGCTGGCATTTTTCAATTGTTCTCTTACGGGCAGTTTCCTTAAAAGTCTGGATAGTTTCGCCAGCGCAATTATGTATTCTGATTTTTTATTCTCGGGGGAGGCTATTAAAAAAATTATGTGAGATGGTTTCCCATCAATAGATGAAAAGTCAATACCAGCTGAGGAGCGTGCAAAGACAAGAACGAGGTCGTCTACTGAGTCAGTACGTGCATGGGGAATTGCGATGCCATCTCCAATTCCCGTAGATTCAAGATTTTCTCTCTTTGCCAGCGCTTCAAATAATTGTTCACGGTTGCGGGCGATATTTTTATCAACCATAAATTCAACCAGCTCTCTTATCGCTGCCAATTTTTCTGTGGCATTCATTTCCATAATGACTGCCTCAGGTTTGAGAAAGTTTGAAATTTTTAATTCCATTACACCCCCTTTTATTTATAAACCAAATACCGGCACGGTTGCCGAGACAAAAATTTTTTTTGTTTCTTCGCGTTTCTTAACCAGGATTAAATTAATTTTATAATTTTCCAAATATTTTTTAATTACTCTCGGAACCTGGCCATTCTCCATATGGAGAGAAGTCCTTACTCCATTTTCAACTGCTTCATCTTCAACAAGATACAGCATTTCCCAACCTTCTTCTTCAATTCTTTGTTTTATTGATTCAATATTTTCGTGAGTTATAGAAGCTAATTTTGATATTCTATGTTCTTCGAGAACAAATAGAACAAAGAGTTGACTTTTGAATAATTTACAAAATTGAATTGCTGGAGTGAATATCCCCTGGTCAGTATTATCAACGACATAAAGTAAAACTCTGGGGAATTCTATAGTATTGAATTCTTTGGTCTCCATATTAGAGACTAAAGAATATACCTTGATACGTCAACATTTTTCACTATTTCAGCAAGTTTCCTGTGCACATAATCACCTGTAATTTTTATACTTTTCATACTGATGTTTGGTGCGGTGAATAAAAGTTCTTCCAGCAATTTGGACATCACTGTGTGTAGTCTTCGTGCGCCAATATTTTCGGTAGATTCATTTACCTTCGCGGCTGTCTCCGCAATAGCATTGATGGCGTCATCGGTGAACTCTAATTCAATACCCTCGGTTTTAAATAGGGCAATGTATTGTTTTATAAGAGAATTATCTGGTTCCACAAGAATTCTACAAAAATCTTCTTTCGTTAATGGTGAGAGTTCAACTCTGATCGGAAATCTTCCCTGCAACTCGGGTATCAAGTCCGAAGGCTTTTTATTATGAAATGCACCAGCCGCAATGAATAGAATGTGGTCAGTTTTTACCATTCCGTATTTTGTCATTACGCTTGAACCTTCCACAATGGGTAAGAGGTCCCTTTGAACACCCTCACGGGATACATCCGGTCCACTTGTGATACCACCACCTGCGATTTTGTCAATTTCGTCTATGAATATGATACCAGTTTGTTCGGCACGTTCCCTCGCTTCACTTATAACTTCATCCATGTCAATCAGCCGGTCTGTTTCTTCCATTTGAAGATACTTCATGGCTTCTTTAACTGTCATTTTTTTCTTCTTTTTCTTTTTAGGCAATTTGTTGCCCAGTGCTTCTTCAATTGCAATACTAAAATCTTCAACACCTGCCTGACTGAAAATTTCAATAAGTGGTGTTGCCTTCCGTGTTACTTCTATTTCAACAATCCGGTCATCAAGTTTATTGGCTCTTAGCAATGCCCTGATTTTTTCACGGGTTTGATCACTGATTCCATTTTTATCATTCCGAGTTGGGCTTGGTAAGATTATATCAAGTATTCTTTCTTCGGCATACTGACGTGCCTTTTCTTCAACTGTGCGGTACTTTTCCTGACGAACCATGTTCACTGCAATTTCGACAAGGTCGCGAACCATTGATTCAACATCCCTTCCTACATAACCTACTTCTGTATAGCGTGAGGCTTCAACTTTAACAAAAGGGGCATTTGCCAGATCTGCTAACCTTCTTGCGATTTCAGTTTTGCCAACGCCGGTTGGTCCAATAAGTATAATATTGTTAGGGTATATTTCTTCTTTAATTTTTCCTTTGACTCTCTGACGGCGCCAGCGGTTCCTTAAAGCAATTGCGACTGCCTTTTTTGCCTCCGATTGCCCAATGATATAACGGTCAAGCCGGGCAACAATCTCTTCAGGAGTAAAATAATCTTCAGTTATTGGGGATTTTTTGATGGCTTTTGCTTCCATCACTTATATTATATTGAATATTTTTAGAAAGTCAAGAAGAATTTTTGAATATACTTGAATTTTTTAATAATTTTTATATAATCAAAATGTGAATGAAAAGAGATTGGCAACGCTTCTTTACGCTGATATCTCTGGATTTACTGAATTAACTAATAAGATTGGGGCGGAAAAAACAACTGATTTTATAAATGAGTGTTTTAATAATATTGATTTAATAATCCATAGCCATTATGGGACAATAATCAGACATGAGGGAGACAGAGTGGTTGCCATATTCGGGTTCCCGCGTTCTTATGGAAATGATTCAAGTAATGCATTATGGAGTGCCTTAAGGATTCAGGAGGCAATGAAGAAAATGCGTTATCAAGTAGATGTCCATATTGGGGTTGGAACCGGCGAGATTCTGATATTGGGAGAAGAAATATACGGACATCTATTTGATGAAGTTTCCCATCTGGAGGAAATTGCAGAAAAAGGGGAGATTCTCGTTAATGAAAAATGTTATGATATCAATAAAGATTACTTTTTGTTTGAGAAATCCAAGGAGGGTTTTCAAGTTAAGGAAAAAATTATTCCGGGTGTTGCTTTTCCTTTTTTCTTTGAATATCGGAGTGAAGAGTTTGAAAAAATTTATAACGCACTTTTAAAGATACCTAAATTTATAATCATTTCGGGCGATATGGGAATTGGGAAAACAGTTTTTATAAATGAGGCTATAAATAGAATTAACAAAAACAATATATTTAATGTATATGAAACAACTTTTAACGAACAAGATTATCTTATCCCTTGCTCAGCCTTTATGAAAATTGTATATCAGATTTCCCCAGATTTTACTCTTCCTCCGGGTGAAGAGAATTATAAATTTAAATTATTCCGGGAGATGCTAAGCGTGTTTATACAATCATCAAAAACAAAACCGGTAATAATTATTTTAAAGAATGTTGAAGTTATTGATGAACATTCGCTGAGTTTTCTTGAATATTTGAAAGGAAACATTCAAAATAACAAAATTACTATTATTATTGAAGTACGGGATAAAAATTTACCGATTATAGAGAAAATAATAGGGGATATAAAAAAAAGTGTTGAATTTATAGAACTTAAGCCATTGCCTGATTGTGCTATTTTAGATATAGTTGCTTATCATCTTAAGGATTATTTTATTACCGATGAATTTAAAAAAGATATTGTAAATTTGTGCCGTGGTAATCCTTATTATGCCATGGAAATAAGTATTTTAATTAAGAATTCATTTCCTATGGGTAGTGAATTAAAAAAATTGCCAAATTCTTGGAGAATTAAAGAAATTACTGAGGCAATTGTTGATTCAATACCGAGGAATTATTTAAAAGGATTATGTATTTTAAGTCTCATAAATGATGAAATAGATTATCAAATAATTCTAAAAGTGTTACCAGATGCAAATGAATTCTTAAATTACTGTCTTAATAGAGGGCTATTATATTACAAAGATTCAAAAATATATTTTAACTCGGATACCCTGCGTGAATGTATAGGGACACGGTTAACAAAAAAAAATCGTCAGGAAATTCATTTAAAGATTGCAGATGCATTGAAAGAGAATGCAAATCAATTGGGAAGTTATGGACTTGTTGCATTTCATTTAAAAGAAGCAGGCGAAATAAAAGATGCATATCTCTTTTTAATAAAATGGGCAGATTATCTTGAAAAAGAGTTTTCTTATGAGAAATGTTTAACGGTTTATAACGAACTTTTAGACCTGGTAACAACAAATGAAGATGAAAAATGTGATATATTAATTAAAAAAATAAATTTGCTTCATATGATTGGCGATAGAAACGAAGAATTAAAGACAATAAATGATTTGTATAAACTTGCGGTAAAAATAAATAATTTGGATTATCAACGGAAGGCAATGTTGAAACAGGCTGAATATTTTGAGTCAATCGCAGATTATGATAGTGCATTAGAAATTTTAAATAGATTGAATAAAGAAAAACAAGAAACACTGATACTTGAAAGAATGGGCATTAATTATTATAATAAGAATGAAATTTCTCAGGCTTTGAGAATTTTTAATTTGGCATTAGATTCTATGAAAGAAAGTGATAATTATAAGCTCATAGGAAATATTTTAAAGGGCGTTGGACTCTGTTACTGGAAACTTGGGGATAAAGAGCAGGCGCTTATTTATTATTCAAAAGCAAAGACAATGTACGAAAAAGGAGAGGATAAAATCGCATTGAGTAGATTGAATGTGAACATTGCTAATGTTTATTATTATTTAAACAAATTTGAACAATCCCTAATTTATTATAAAGATGCGCTTAATATTGCTCGTAAGATTAACGATTCACTTTTTGTTGCGCAGATACTTTCTAATATAGGGGGAGTCCATATCCAATTTGGTGAGTATGAAGAGGCATTAAAAAATTTTCAAGAGGCGTTAGAGATAGATCGTAGGAAATTAAATAGAAAAGGAGAGGCAATAAGATTGTCAAATATCGGGCATATTTACGGGGTATTAGGCGATATTGAGAAGGCCTTCGAATGCTTTATGCAAGCCTTACAAATTGACGAGTCGATAAAGAACAAATCTGGAATGGCAATCCGTTATGGAAATATTGCCACCTGCTCTCTACAAAGTGGTAAATATGATGAGGCAGTTGGGTATCTTAAGAACGCAATTGAAATTTCGAAAGAGATTGGCTCCAAAGAATATCTGGCATATTATCATAATCTATTAGGGATTGTGTATTTACAGGTGGGGCATTTAAATTATGCCGAGGAAGAACTTAAAATTGCACTTTCTCTGGCACGGGAAGTGAAGAATCCATCATACGAGATAATTGCACAATCCAATTTTGCACTTTTATGGTTAAAAAGAGATGATATAAAAAAGGCATTTCAATACTCAAGCTGGGCGGTTGAAAAACTTTTAAGTATACAGGAGATTGAAGGAGATAAAGAACAAATTTACTACACCCATTATAAAATTCTGAATAAAATTAATAGAACGAAGGAGGCATACAAATTTTTGCAATTTTCTTATGACATTGTTGTTTCTCGTGCCCAAAAGATTAAAAATTTTGAATATCAAAATAAATTTTTGAATTTACCTAACAACAAGGAGATAATTGAAGAATGGAAAAAGATAGAGAAGCGAGGTTAAAACCCTGTGTAATTCTGTTTGCTGAAGTTACGCAGATAGATTCCTGGAAGCAAGAGTTGGATACCGAAGAATATGTTGAATTTATAAAAACTGTATTTAATGAATTGGACGAGGCGATTAAGTTGTATGAAGGAAACATTGACAAACATGAAGGTAGAGTTTTAATGGCAACATTTGGTGTACCATCTGCCCATGAAGAGGACCCGGAAAGGGCGATCAAATCAGGTTTATTGATGCTCAATCAGATTTCAAAACTAAAAGAAAAAATCAAGAAACCTTTGGGTTTAAGGATCGGCATAAACTTAGGACGGGTATATGCTGCATCGGTTGGTTCAAAGATTAAATCCGAATATACCGTAATGGGCGATGCGGTCAATTTTGCCGCAAGGATAATGGAATATGCAAAGGAAAACGAATTGCTTGTGAGCGATGAAGTCTATCAAATTACTAAACCGGTTTTTGAGTTTTCAGAACCTTTGCGATTTTTACCACAGGGGTCAAAACAGGAAATAATTGTGTATAATGTACAGAGGCAGAAGACCGGATTTGTAAAGAGAAGGGGAATTGAAGGTTTAAGTTCACCACTTGTGGACCGAAAACAGGAATTGGTTATTCTTTCCCATTTTATTGAAGAACTATTTTTAGGAAAGGGTAATATTGTTCTTATACTTGGAGAAGCTGGCGTGGGAAAGTCACGGTTACTTGAAGAACTATTCACGCAGTCATTGAGTATGGCGCTGGAAAAGGTAAAGAATATAAACTGGTGTATTGGTAGGTGTTCGCCCTATCGTGAAACACTTTATTATCCATTTTTGGAAATTCTTAAACAAATTTTTGACATAAGAACTGAAGATAGCGAAATGTCGATGATGGCAAAACTTTTAACTACAGTTGAAAGACTTATGGGTGAAAAGGCAGAGGATATATTCCCTTATATCGCAGAACTTTTTAATATTAAACTTGCTGCAAAATACGAAGAAAAGGTTAAATATTTAAAACCCGAAGAAATAAAATTGCAGATTTTTAATGCCGTGAGTCAGATTTTAGAGAATTATGCACAAAAAAATCCTGCTGTTTATTGCATCGACGATTTGTATCTTTCTGACGAATCAACTCTTGAGTTACTGCGATTTTTCTTGCAGACACACAGCGGAATTAAAGCACTCATAATTTTAATTTCACGTCCCGAAAAGAATAAACCATTCTGGCAGATAAAAGAACAATTAAAAAAGGAAATTAAAATAAATGAAATTTATCTTAAACCTTTAACCAGAGAAGAAACCTTGGAACTGTCAAAAAATTTACTAAAAATACCAAAATTGCCCGAAGATTTAGTAGAAAAGATAGTAAGTGATGCAGGCGGCAACCCATTCTTTCTTGAAGAATTAATCAAATTTTTAATTTCTAAGGGTATAATTTATCGGCGTGGCAATGAGTGGCTGGCGAGCGAAAGAGAGATTGAATTTGATATTCCTTATACAATTGAAGGTATAATACAGGCGTCATATGATACATTGAGTCCCGAATTGAGAGATTTACTCTCTGAAATGGCAGTTTTAGGAAGGACATTTAATAAAAAGGTATTGCAGGGATTCACACGATTCTGGGATAATCTTGATAATCTAATAAACCGACTTTTAGAAATTGGCTACATTTACACAAATAATCACCAGGATTATGCATTCAATCATGCACTGGTTCGAGAGTCAATCTATAAAAGTATTCCTGATAAGAAAGTAAAAGAATTACATCTTTTGGTTGCGAAAACTATCGAATCATTATTTTCTGAACGGATTGCAGAATTTTACGATGTTCTTTTTGAACATTATGCGAAAGCAGATTGTAAAGATAAGGCAATTTATTATGCTTTGAAAGCGGGCGAAAATGCACAAAAATGCTACGCAAATATGGAAGCAATTTCGTATTATTTATATGTACTTAAGGAATTAAAGCCTGATACCGACGAAGATAGCAAAACTATTTTTGATACAATGTATAAATTGGGAGGAATATATAGTAGAATAGGATGTTGCGAAGATGCTATTGAGCTTTATGAAAGGGCATTTAAAATAGCACATAGCACACTTGATAAGGTCAAAATACTTAATCAAATGGCAGATGCATATCAGAGAATCAGTGACTATGAAAAAGCGCTGCAAATTTATGACGAATCATTAAAATTACTTATAGATTTCTCCGAGGAGGAAAAGTTCGACACCTGGCTTGGTATTGCCTGGATATACTATCTCAAGGGCGAATTAAAACAGGCACGTAATGTTCTTGAACAGATACTAACAAATGTGAAAGATGCCCCCAATATTCAAACCAAGAAAAAAATCGCAAGGGTTTATAATCAACTTGGTTCAATCTATTCTCATACTGGTGAATATGAAAAATCTTTTGAGGCGTATAGTAAGGCATTAAAGATATACGAAATGTTAGAGGATATACCTGGTATGGCGGTTATATACAATAATATTTGTGGTTATTATACGCGTCAATCAGATTACTATAAGGCGCTTGAATATCTTAACAAATCGCTTGAGATAGATATAAAAACAGGTAATCTCCTTGCCCGTGCGATTGCTACTTACAATATCGGCAACACATATTATCAACTTGGTGCATTAGATAAGGCAGAAGAAAAATATAATGAATATTTAAATATAAATGCCCAGATAAACAATCAACTTGGTAATGGCTACGGAAATTATGGCCTTGGTAACATTTATCTTGAAAAGGGTGACCTACCAAAAGCAGAATATTATTTTAAAAATGCTTATGAAATATTTGTTAAATTAGGAAGTGTTAGGAACGCAAATGAAGTAATGATAAGTCTTGCTGAATTGGAGACAGAAAAAGGTAATTATGAAAAGGCATTTAATATGTTTGAGGAATTAGAAAAAAGGTGTGAAGAATTATTTGATCCTGAAAGTAAACTAACTTGTATAATTGGCAGGGCAAAGGTGAAAATAAAACAATCAATTATTGAAAAAAAATTACTCGTTACACATTTATACACAGCACTTGATCTGCTAAAAACTGCCCTTGGATATGAAAAGGTTGAATATGATAACGAAACCAAATTTGTAATAAATTTTTATCTGGCGCAGGTTTATTATTATTTAACGAAGATAACTGAATCAAAGAATCATTTATCTGTCGCTGATAAGTTACTTGAGGAAATTTTAAGTAAAATACCCGAGGGAGAACCACGGGATATTTTTCTGAAAAAGAAGATATACGCTGAATTCAAAAATTTCAAAAATTTATTACAAACTTAACATATCCCTCACTGCGTTCGGGATGCTGAATTTGGCAGTTGCATTCACCTGCGTTTCACTTGGTGACTGCAAGCCAATTTCGCATGGGCGGTGAGCGACTTGAACGCTCGACCTTCGGTATGTGAGACCGACGCTCTAACCAGCTGAGCTAACCGCCCTTTAACAGATGGTCTATGGTTAATGGGCATGGATGCTGGTATGGTCTTTGGTCTATGGTTGTTGGTCTTTAAACAAACTACTAAACCCAATGACCAATTCAGTAGTTTCTCAACCCTAACCCACTAACCATCTTTTTAAAGCTTCAATCTCCACCAAATAAAAATCACCGTGAGCACACTCAACCCTGATAAGCCAAGAATAATCCAGAATGCATAAGGGTGCCCCTGTAAAGGCAATGGCACATTCATTGAAAATATAGAAACGACCATCGTCGGCACCATTAATAAAATTGTAATAATATTTAATACCTTTATTAAAATATTTAGATTATTACTCACAATGGAGGCGCGGGCATCCATCAAACTTGCAAGAATTTCAGAATAGTTCTGAGCCTGTTCATAACATTGATTGTTTTCAATGGTAATATCATCAAGTAACTCTAATTGTTCCTGGTTCAGTTCAAATTTAGCCGCATTATGTTTTATCTTTTCGATTAGCATACTATTTGAATGAATTGCATCAAGATAATAGACGAGGCTTTTTTCAAGAGTGAACATATTTATCAAATAACGGTTTTCCATTGAGCGGTTTATTTTTTGTTCCAATTCATCGGTTATCATATTGATTACTTTAAGATGGTCAACGAAATGGTGGATTGACCTATAAATTATTTTGAGCAGTAGTTCATTTAAATTTGATACACTTAAAAATAATTTGCCGTCAAATAATATTATATCTTCTGCCGAGACGATTAACATAAAGTTTTTGAATAAGAATATTCCAATTGTTGGCACTTTAAATAGCAGTTGGTCGCGCGCTTCATATTTTTTGGGCCTTTTTAAAATTATGGCGATATGTTCTGGCTCAAACTCCATACGGGCAAGTTCGTTGGGGTCAAGCGCTGAATTGAGTGTATGCTCATCAATTCTATAATTTTCGATGAGAAATTTTTTTTCATTGTCGTCTGGATTTATAAAATAATATATGGCTGCAGAGTCTTTATCACTTTCGGTGATTTTATTATTAACAATTGCGAAATATCTTATCAAGATTCTTCCCGAATGACCCTTCTACCTATTATCCTAAATTTACCTGATAGAACAAGATTTATTGCTTCGGTGTAAATTCTGTGTTCTTCTTTTAGGATTCTCTCTGCCAGTGCCTCTGGTGTATCATTGTCATAAATAGGTACTACTGCCTGCGTTATAATGGGACCGCCATCCACTGTATCGTCAACAAAATGAACAGTGCATCCCGAATATTTAACTCCATACTCAAGCGCTTTCCTTTGAACATCAAGCCCGGGAAATGCTGGGAGCAGAGATGGATGAATATTCAAAATCCTACCAGGAAATGCCGTCAATAGCGGTTGTTTGATTATTCTCATAAATCCTGCGAGACATACAAGATAGACATCATGCTCTTTTAATACCTTTACATAATTTTCTTCATATTCCGGTAAAAGCCATGTCTTTTTTGGCCCGGGGTCAAGATATAATGCCTTTATATTGTGGTCGCGGGCGATTTGCAATGCCCGTGCTTCAGGATTATCGCTAATAACGAGCACAAGATTAGCAATACAGGTTCCATTCTCAATATTTTTGATGATTGCCTCAAGGTTTGAACCCCGACCCGACGCTAAAACAGCAATATTTCTATTCATGGTCCAATTTTATCTATAGATATGCAAAAGTCAATAGGTAAATTTTGTTACAGTGTAATAAGATGTTCTGCAGGATTTATATCATATTTTTGTGGATAAATTGCCCTCAGTATATTTAGGCTTTTTTCTAAACCAAGGTCAACAATCGGCCCGTTTATTTTTTCTCTCTTATTATTTAATACAATTTTAATAATTGGTCTATCAATATTAGCAGGATTTTGACGTAAAACAATTGCGATTTCTTCATTGTTGAGTTCAACACAACTGCTCACTGGATAAATTCCTAAAATTTGGATGAAAACTTTAGTCAGTGTTCGGTCAAAATAAGTCCCGGCATGCGCCCAGATCACCCGTATTGCTACAGCAGGCAAATAGGGTAAAACCTGATAGGGTCTTGATGTGGTCATTGCATCGTATGCATCACAAATACGAATTATCCGTGCAAAGAGATTGGGTTGTATTTTGGGATCTATTTTTTCGGGATATCCAGTGCCGTCACAATTCCAGTGGTGTTGATAAGCTGCTAAAAGTGATGCGAAGGCGATATCATCTAACCCCCTTGTTTTTATTATTTCGCTTACTCCAAAGACCGAATGCTTCTTCATAATTTCCCATTCTTCTTTTGTGAGCGGTCCATTTTTGTCAATTAAATCTTTTGAAATAGCGACTTTTCCTATATCGTGTAATAATCCGCCGGTCCCAAGTTTTACAAGATTTTTTCGTTCCAGATCAAGGCGCTGTCCCATAGCCAGAGAAAGAACACCAACATTCAATGAATGGTTATATGTATATTCATCAAAATTTTTTATAGCGGTTAGTGCTGTTAAACCAAATTCATCCTGACTCAAACTGTCAATCAATGTATAAATAACCCTCCGGAAGCTCTTAGTATCAACGGCCTGTCGATTCCAAAGGTTCTGTATTAAATTTTTTGTCACCTTTAGTGCCTTAAAGTATGTTTTTTTTATCTGTTCTCCATCTTTGAGAAATTCAGGAATTGTCTCTTCCTGTTCAGTATAAAATTCAACATTAATTGAATTAAATTTGATTTCGTTATATTTCTGAACAAATCCCTCTCGGTTGAGTTTAAAGAGGGATGCAAATTTTAGTATTTCTTGGGCTTTTAAGTTCGGAAGTAATATAATTGATTTTATTCCGAGTTTTTTTAGATTTTCTTCTATGAATTGTAAACTTGCATAACCTTCAATTTCAAAACGCATTCTTATTTTGTTAAAGAATATATAATCACGGTATCTCATGATCTCAATTTGATTATTTGTTTGGAAGAAAAATTTTAACTGATTCATAAACTTATTTATAAGGTTGACAACAACATCATTGTTAAAATCATAAACAAAAGTCGCTTTTATGAGGGCATAAAGACTATTAATAAAATCTTTATCGGGTTTGCTCATTTTTACTCTCTATAAATTTTAAAGCGGTTTCACATACCGCCTTTATATCTTCGTTTTTCTTCTTCATACCTTTCCTGAGAATAGAAACAGCAGTTTCATTACCAATTTTAGCCAGAGCTTGTGCTGATAACTGTCTTTTTACTAAATATTTCTGTTTACCGAACAAAATCCATTTAAATAAAATTTTTTCTAAATCTCTCACGAGATTTTTATTCCCATTGGCAATCAGACAATCAAAATATGCTTTCTGTTCATTGTAATTCAAATTCAAAAATTCTCGTTTTTTTATTGTTCTAATCAATTTTTGATAGATAGCAGTATAGCCACCTAATTTTTCAAGAGCCTGGAGCGCCCTTATCCTTACATTTACATCCGTGTCTTCAAGAAAATCAGAGATCATTTTGGTTTCACCAAATTCAGTTAAGGCGTCCACTATTGACTTTCTAACCAGGGGAGATGGATGCAAAGTTAAGGTTTTTAAATGTGAGATAACAGAAGGGTTTTTTATCTTGCCCAAAATTACAATTGCATTTGTGAGGATTTTAATGTCTCTTTCTTTTAGAAAAGTTAAAATTGGTTCAACATCACCCTGGCAGATATAAGCCAGTCGTTCTTGTAGAACGCGCAGGCGTTCATCATTTTTCACATTTTTTAGAATACGGATGAACCAAGGGATTGTTTTTTTTGAAAAAAAACCAATCAATGCAACGAAATCGCTAAATGATTGGTCGTCGAGGGTGTCCGGTAATTCTGCAAAGCTTGCGATCATACCTTCATTTTCTATTCTCGGTATAAGGTTTATATCTGCATAATTCCACAGGTAATTTACGATTAGAACTGCATTTTTGAAATCATTACTATTGATGCAAAGTTCGAGTATTTCCGCAAGAGCCTCAACGACTTCAGGCGATTTTGTATTTTTTAACACATCAATCAAAGTGGTGATTACAATACTAAGTTCGGTTTGGTTTTCAATTTCATCAATTTCCGATTTTAAAGTTCTTAGTTCCTCGGGGGTTATTTCCACAGATATTTTATCAGCGAAGTCAATCTTTTCTCTGGTAAGAATCCCTTTCACCGTATCGTCGTAATTTATTTCAAGTTTTGGTAATTCAGGGAGGGTATATGCGAATTTTTCTTCTTCCTCTTCTTCTACAACATAGAAAGTTATGTGTGAAAAATCACATTCCCAAAGGTTTAAGGCAATATCCTGATCACGGTCAGTTCGACTTACAATTTCTATAAAGATCAACAATTCATCTTCCGTGATACCTTCAGTAAACTTAATTTCCCTTATCCCGTCTTTGAATAGTCTAAAGGCAACACTGATATCTTTTTCAGTTTCTTCATAGATAATTCTTTCTTCATAACGTATTGAAAATCTTTCTATTTTGAGAATAAATTCATAATTAGTTTTTAGATATTCAGTGATGTCTTTGTAAAACTGATTAAAAAAATTTTTGAAACTTGGATGGTTGGTTTGATAGATTTGTGCTGCTTTTATTGTTTTAATCAAGTCTATTGCGATTTCCTGTATATTTACAGCCATCATAATTAGTATAATGAAGTAGAGAAGATTGTCAAGGAGCTGTTTTTTTTTTGATTGTTGACTTTTTCTTTTAAACAGGTATAATTATTTCAAACAATAAAATTTTAAGAGAAATGAAGAGAGTTATGCGGGAGTAGCTCAATGGTAGAGTCACGGCCTTCCAAGCCGTTGGTTGCGGGTTCGAATCCCGTCTCCCGCTTTTTAAATTGAATTCAGGAGGTTTTATGAAAAGAAATTTTATTCTCGGGTTACTACTTTTTGTGTTTTGTGGAGGTAGTAAAGAACAAAAACCAACATTTTCAAAAACCGAGAATGAAGTTTTTCAGAAAAAATCAGTACTGATTGTCATTGCGCATAATGATTTTCGAGATGAAGAATTTAAGGAACCATTTGAACTTTTGAAAAATTCAGGATTTAAGGTTGTTATTGCTTCTACTGATACCACGCCTGCAATGGGTATGATGGGTATGGTAGTAAAACCAGAAATTTTAATATCTCAAGTGAATCCCGATAGTTTCGTGGCATTGATTATTGCAGGAGGAATTGGTTGTAGAGAACTATGGGATGATAAAATCCTTCACTCCATTATCAATAGTTTTTATGAAAAAAACAAAATTGTTGCAGCGATCTGTATTGCCCCGATTGTTCTGGCAAGGGCAGGGATTCTTAAGGATAAAAAGGTGACTGTTTATCCCGGAGTTGCAGATGAAATTAAACCACATTGTAGAGAATATACAGGCAGGGATATAGAGATCTGTGGTAATGTTATCACAGGTTCAGGACCACAAGCAGCGAAGGACTTTGCAAAGTCAATTCTTGAGGCAATTTCAAAGTGAAGGCAGTTTTACAAAGAGTGAAAAAAGCAGAAGTCATAATAGAAGATAAGATAATTTCCAAGATTGGGGAGGGGCTGTTGATATTGCTCGGTGTAAAAAAAGGTGATACTGAAAAGCAGGCAGATGATTTAGCACAAACCTGTGTAAATTTGAGAATTTTTGAAGACAATAATGGAAAATTTAATCTTTCACTAAAAGACATCAATGGTGAAGCATTGGTGGTATCTCAATTTACCTTACTCGCTGACACAAGCAGGGGCAGGAGGCCATCTTTTACAAACGCAGAAGAGCCAGAGAGGGCGAAGAGGTTGTATGAGTTTTTTATTGAGAAATTAAGAAATAATGGTATTTCTACAAAATCGGGCGTTTTCGGTGAAAGGATGCTTGTGAGTTTGGAAAATAATGGGCCTGTGACAATCATCCTGGAGGTTTAATTATGCCATATAGTATGACCGGAATAGGCAGGGCGAGCGGTGAGATAAAAAATCCGCCAATAAAATTTGATGTGGAGATAAGGTCATATAACCATCGGTTTCTTGATATCTCCCTTAAGTTGCCAAGTTCTTTCAGCCCATTTGAAGATGAGATAAAGAAAATTCTACAGGAAAACATATGTCGTGGGCATATCGTTGTCGTGGTTCAACAGGACCGCGAAATCTTAGGAAATAGATTTGAAGTTGACAAAGAATTGCTTGATGCATATTTAACAATTGCGCGAGAAATTAAAAAGAAGTATAAAGTGACAGGTTCATTAAATATAAATACTCTGCTTTCCATACCGGGTTTGATAAAGATAAGTCAGAGTCAGACAGATACAAAATTGATATTCAAAAGTTTTAAACCAATTTTTAATCAGGCATTGAATGAATTGATTATGTCAAAGAAAAGAGAGGGTGAACATACAAAACAAGAAATTATGAAAATCTTATGTGATATTATCCAGGAAGTTGAGAAGATTAAATTAATGATACCGGAAAGGAATGAGTACTACAAAAAGCACTTAAATGATTTGGTTAAAGGAATTAACGAAAATGTTGACCGTTCAAGATTATATCAGGAAATGCTTTATATTGCAGATAGAACCGATGTTGCAGAAGAATATTCAAGATTATCAGGACACATCAAGGCATTTAAAGATGCCCTTGATAATGAAAAATACCCCGGAAGACGGCTGAATTTTTTGCTTCAGGAAATGCAGAGAGAGGCAAATACATTGAGTGTTAAGGCAAATTACCTGAGGATAAGTGAATCGGTAGTGAATATTAAAGAGGGGATAGAAAAAATCAGAGAACAGGTACAAAACATTGAGTAAAAGGGCGAAATTAATAGTTATTTCAGGTCCATCCGGCGTTGGTAAAACTACTATATGTAATGAAATAGTAGCAAGACGTAAAGATATTGTGTATTCTATATCTGCAACTTCAAGGGCAAAAAGAAAAGGTGAGGTAAATGGAAGGGAATATTTTTTTCTTACTGAAAAAGAATTTAAACGCTGGATTGCAGAGGGTAAGTTTGCTGAATATGCAATTGTACACGGACATTATTATGGAACACCTAAAGATTTTTTAGAAAAAAATTTAAAAAATGGTTTCCATGTTCTAATGGATATTGATGTCCAGGGTGCAAAGAAATTAATGCCACTATATCCCGATGGAATTTATATATTTGTCTTGCCACCTGATTTTGCTGAGTTAAAAAAAAGATTGATAAAAAGAAATACTGATAACGAAAAGGAGATTGAGAATCGTTTGAAAACCGCGACCAAGGAACTAAAGTATATGAAAGATTACAAATATGTGGTGAAGAATATAAACCTTGAAGAAACCATTACGGAGATTTTGAAAATCATTGACAGGGAAACGATTTAGAGTATGGTGAAATTATTTATTTTTTTTAATAATAATTTGTGTGAAAAGTATTAAAATGACGACAAAGATCAAAAAACCGAAGAAAGACGAAATTATTTTTTTGGGCACCGGAGGTGCACGGTTTGTTATTGCCAAACAACTACGTGCAACGGGTGGGATTTTTTTTAGAATAGGAGGGAAGAATATCCTTGTTGACCCTGGTCCAGAGTCATATTATCGCTTCTTAACATATTTACCAAAATTTAATCCTGAAAAGATTGATGCGATAATCTTGACTCATAAGCACATTGATCACTCCGCAGATATAAATGTTTATCTTGATGTGTTGACCCAAGGTGGATTTAAAAAGAATGGAGTCTTATTTGCGCCGAGTGATGCATTTGGCAAAGGAGGTGTAGTTTTTGATTATTTATTAGAATTTTTAAAAGAAATAAAGATAATTACCCCGGGATTTGAAATTCAATTAAATGGATTAAAAATTAAATTTCCCATCAAACACGAACATCGGGTCGAAACTTATGGTATTAAATTAAGTTATGATAATTATTCAATTTCATATATTGTTGATACGAAGTTTTTCCCAGAATTGATAAATGCCTATAAAGGCGAAATTGTCATATTGAGCCTTCTGAAACTTGAATCTTCTGAAATTGACCACCTATCTGTTTCCGATTGTGAAGAGATAATTTCAGGTATTAAACCAAAGGTCGCTATCATCACTCATTTTGGTATGACCATTATCCGTAAGGGGCCCTGGAATATTGCAAGGCAATTAAGTGAGAAAACTGGTATATCGGTTCTTGCGGCAGAGGATGGGAAACATTATGAGATTGAAAAATTACTGCACAAAAGTTAAAAGCATTTAGCGCTGTATTTATTCAAAATATTAAATTTTTCATTATTGACACTTTGTAAATTTTGTGTATAATTTCTTGCTATGGGGGAGTGTAGTTTTTGTGGTTATGTAAAAATTTTAGAGTCATACAAATTTTGTCCTAATTGTGGAGCAAAGCTTGTTCATTCAGTAGAATCTCAAATTGATAGCGAACATGTAAAATTATGGGGTGGTGAATCTCGTATCGCAACATTATTTTTTGTTAATTTTATTAATACGGCAAAGGTTATAGATAAGTCAAAAGCCCGTCTGAATGCAATTTATCTTGCTGAAACAATGGATGAGTTGGAGAATATAATAAAAAAATACGAAGGTACTGCTAATAAGATTTTCCCTGATAACCGCATTCTTGCTGCTTTTGGCATTCCAAGGACACATCGCGATGACCCTGAGCGAGCAATCGAGTGCATCTTAGCAATAAGAGATTATTATCAAAATAAAATTGGAAAAAAAGAAATTGGAGACTGGCGTATTTCATTCGGGGTGAATACTGGTTGGGTATTTTTTGGTTATGTAATAGAGGAACTTTCTTATTTAACTATTATTGGCGATACAGTTAATGTAGCAGCACGGCTGACTCAAATATGTCCGCCGGACGAAATATACTTAAGTAGTTCTGCCTACGAAGGAGTTTCTAATATCGTAGATGTTGATTTTGTGGGAGAACGAACAGTAAAGGGCAGAACTGGGTCCATCAAAATCTATAAACTAAAAGGGTTATTAAAAGAAAAAAGGAAAATTGTTGCATCCAAATTTCCATTGTTAGGAAGGGAGAAAGAATTTGAAAAATTGGTAAATGCTGCAAAAATGGTGAATGAAACAAAAACTCTGAAAATTTGTGCAATAACAGGTCAGATGGGTATCGGTAAAACCAGACTTAAAGAAGAATTTATAGAGTTTATCAAACATGACAGAAATTATTATGTTTACGAAAGTTATTGTGCGATAGAGATCCATACCCCATATTATCCATTTAAGACGTTCTTCCGTGAACTTTTGAGTCTGGATGAATATGATGATGTAAAAAAAATTGAGAAAAAAATTGATGAATTTATAGAAAACAATAATCTGACATTACAGGACGCACAAGGTTTAAAACATCTTTTTACAACGGATATGAGACGGATTTGGGGAGAGAAATTACATAAGATACAAGAGGAGATATTTAGTGCAGTAAAGAATGTTCTCAAGGTAATTTGTAAAAGAAAACCATTAGTTTTAATTTTTGAGGAATTCAATCGCGCAGACAATTTGAGTAAAATGTTGGTGAATTATTTTGTTAATGAACTTTCGGATTTTCCAATTTTTTTATTGATGGTGAATTTTATAGAGGACATAAGTGGTAAAATAAATCAGCCTCTTGATATCATCAACTTAAACCCCCTCTCGTTTGATGCCGTTAAAGATTTGATTAAACACATTTTGAATTGTGAGGTGGATGAGAAACTTGCAGAGTTCATATTCCGTATATCCGGAGGCAATCCATTATTTGTTATTGAAACGATAAGAAATGTTAGGAGGACTCAACTTATCAAACAAAATGAAGAAGGTAAATGGTATTTAGAAAAAGAAAGACGATTACCTTTCCTTGATGACCTTTATGGTGTTGTGATGTCGGGTATAGATGCTCTCTCTTCAGCCCATCGCTTGTTGATTGATTATGCATCCGTTGTAGGATACAGTTTTACTCGAAAGATTATTACAAATCTTTTGGGTAATGTACCCGACATACAGGAACGGCTTGATTACTTAATAAAAGAAGATTACATCGTCCAGTTTCGTGACAGTGAAGACCCGGTATATATTTTTAGGCATAATCTTTTAAGAGATGCGGTATATACGACTTTGCCAATTAAAAAAAGAAAAGATATACACAAAAGGATTGCCGAATTACTCGAAAATATATATGCCAATTGTCTTTCTGAATATTACGAAGTTCTCGCTCAACAATTTCTATCCTGTGAAAGATTTGAGAAGGCAAGTTATTATTTCAAATTGTCGGGAGACAAAGCAAAAACTTTATATTCGATTGAACCTGCAATGAATTATTACAACACTGTTTTAAGAATTGTAGAAGAACATCCAGGGGTAATTGAACTTGAAAAAATAGTTGAATGTCAATTAAATCTCAGCGACCTTTATGAATTGAAAGGCGATATCCAGCGAATGAAGACAATATCTGAACAGGGTATGGAAAATACTCGCAGGTTGAATTTATTAAGATGGAATCTTCTTTTTACCGAGCGTTTAGCCGTTGCCTGTTATTTACTTAATGAATTTAAAAGGTCGGAAGAATTATATATTTCCGCAATTGAAACTTGTAATGACCAAATGTATGATATACTCACACTACTATATACTGGTTTGGGTAAACTCTATCAGTCGAGAAATGAACCAGAAAAAAGTTTGTTGAATTATAATCTCGCTTGGGTTACTGCACGCAATAATAATTATAAAGAAGGTGAATTGCCGTGTCTATTGAATCTTTCAAAAATGCACCAAAATCTTGGAAATTATGAGCTCAGTTTTGAGTACCTTGACTACGCACAGAGTGATTTAGTAAAAGTTAATGAAATACTCGATCTTGCAGAATTGAAATATTTAATTGGAGAGAATTATTATCAGGTGGGTAACTTACAAAAGGCCAAACAATATTTTCTGGAGGCATTCAGTCTGACCGAGCAAATTGGTTTTGAAATTACATTAAAATCTGTGCTAAATTTAGCAATAATAGAGTCGATGCAAAAAAATGAGGCTGAAGTCAATCGTTATTTAAATATTGCTGATAAGAAAATTTCCTTATTGGTACGTGATAATTTACTGGCAGAAATTAATCTGAAGAAGTCTTTAAGTTTAATAAACCTGAATCAGGTTGAAAGGGCAAGGGAATTTGTTAACAGTGCTTTTAATTTAGCACAAAAGTTAAATAATAAGGAAATTGAATTTTATTGTTATTTAATACTTTCTGATATTGATGAGATAAAGGCGATGGATCATCTAAAAAATGCACTTACTATCAGTGAGACATTGAAATATCCACCATTGATTGGACAGGCATTGTATAAACTTGCAGTATTTTGTTATGAACACAATGAGATAGAACAGGCACATTATTATGGACGCAAGGCACTTTATGTTCTCGATGATATTAAGTCAAGATTGAACTCGGAAAATCGCTCATATTTTATTAAAAAGAAAGAATATACCAGATTACTGGAGATTTAAATGTCAAATTGTCCTGAATGTAAAAATACTTTGCCCGAAAAGGCAAATTTTTGTCCTTATTGTGGTAAGATACTTTCTTTAGAAAAAACATTACCACTTGAGGAGTTACCATTAACTTTTTTACGTGCTGATTTATCGGGCTTTACCGGGTTAAGTGAGAGCATGACAGCAGAAGATGTGATGAACTTTTTAAACAGTCTCTTCGGTAGTTTCTATGCAATTATTGAGAAATATAGAGGCATACTATATCAGGTTATTGGTGATGAAATTGTTGGTATATTTGGTTTAAACAGAGAAAGTGGTTACGCACCCCATCTCTCAATTATGGCGGTTGAAGAGATAATTAAAAAAGTTAAGGAATGCAATAAGATTTCTCCACTAATAAAAGAATGTAAAATAAAATGTGGGCTAGAGATGGCACCCGCATCTATCTACAATATAAAAGGAGATTTACGTAATGCAATCTTTGTAACCGAGGGTTTTGCTAAGAGTCTTGTATTACAAAAGAATGCAGAAAGTAATGTAGTTTTGGTGGGAGAATCGCTCTATCAGGCGACTCGTTCTTTTTTTGAATACGAAGAATATGGAGAAGTCATTGAGAATTATATTACAGTTCGTGCATATAAATTAAAACTGAGGTGATTATGCCCGAGGATCAAACCATTGAATTTAAAACTGAATTCATTAAACAACTTGGACTCGGTATTAATATCTGTCGCATTTACCCTAAGGGGCATCCCTCTCTGGAACCGGTAATTCAACGAATAAAGATTTTACTAAAAGAATTGCCAATAGAACAAGAATCGGTATCTGTTGTTGTAATAGAGGATGTTTTGATG
Source organism: candidate division WOR-3 bacterium (assembly GCA_039802005.1). Lineage (NCBI taxonomy): Bacteria > Pseudomonadati > Caldifarciminota > Caldifarciminota bacterium. Next base: position 2,111 of record JBDRVV010000015.1, on the reverse strand, counting down.
ATGGGCGAAGATAGGTTTGAATCGAAAAAATTACCACTTGTAAAAAGTCTTGTGGATAGATTTATCCGACTTGGTGTTAAAAGCATTACGTTTGATATAAATGCGCCGGAAGATGAAATACGCGCTTTCTTCCTGGCAATGGCAGCTACGCCAGCGGATCTTGCTGATTATGGAGATATCGTTGCTCTGGTGAGAGCACGAGGTATTTTGAGTATCAAAATAAACAAATATCGTGTTGGTGTTGTTTCTTCGGAAGAAGAAGTAAAACAACTTGACTGGACGAATTTTCTGGAGTCACTTGTGATTTCTCAACAAACCTGGACTGAAGAAGAGCGGATAAAACAGCTGGGCAGTTTTCTTGCTGGAATTGGTGTTCTCGGTAATGAATCAGCAGAAATTCAGACGAGTAAAGTAATAACCGGACTTGAGAAACTCGCAGGGATGATTGCTGACCAGTATGGAGAAGAAAGATGGGATGAGTATGCGGTAATATTCTCGCGTATGCTTGCAGTTCTTTCACCTACTATTAAGAAAAATATTGTGCGTTATAAAACTGAAAATAAGAAACTTGCACTGCTTTTTAAAAGTTTAATTCCTACTATGGCTGATGAAGACATTATTGATATCATTGCAACTAAGGCAAAAGAAAAATCACCAAATGTGGAAGATGAAATCGTTGATATCTTAAAGAATATTACAGGTACAAGATTACCTGATATACTTTCATCAATACGAGTCAATGTTCCGGAGATAAATTTTGAGAAGATTGTTGCACGATTGATGAGTGAAATGAAGGCAACGAAAGGAACTGATGTTGCAGATAAAATAATGGAAAAGAATTTAGAACAACAGATGAGGAGTTTATTCCCCCAGTTGAGGGATTCCTCGGCACAGAACCGCACAGAGGCAATTGACAAACTAATGCAATTGAGTAATAAAATTTTTGAAACTAAGAATTACGAACTTGTCAGATTACTTGTTGACCGTTTTGATACATTGAGCGATACAGAAGAGGATATAAGTATTTTCAAAAAAATAGTAGATAGTCTTAAGAATTTATATTTTCTTGCACAAAAACATCAGCGTGAAGAGATCGTGCAATTTATTTCTAAAAAATTCAGCCGGCATCTTGTGCGCAAAGAAAAATCTTTACTTGATAAGAAACATATTGTTATAAGGACTATTGCAGAGATAAAAGATCAGAATTATCTACCCGAGCTTGTTTCCCTTTTATGGGATCAGGGTTCGTATGTTGAAGCAAGGGATGCATTGATTGCGATGGCTGATTACTCTATACCAATGCTTATTGATACCCTTAAGGATGCTGAAGATAAGTCAGTCAGGATGAAAATTATTGATGTTCTTATCCGGATGGGTGAAAAGATTATCCCCGAAATAGTAAAATTGCTTAATTCACAAGAGTGGTATGTCCGTCGTAATGGTATATATATTTTGGGTGAATTAAAAGCACAGACAGCAGTAGAACACCTTGGCAAATTGATGGAGGATAAAGATGAAAGGGTACAACTGGCAGTTATTGAAAGTTTAAACAAAATTGATGGCGAAAAAATTTATGAATATATAAAACTTGGATTAAATAGTCCCCATCGTTCGGTGGTGATTTTGTCAATCAAGTCGCTACCCAAAGAAGATGTAAAGGAAAAACTGGTTGAGGTCGCCACCTGGTTGAAACAGCGTAAATCTATTCCGGATGAAAAAGAGGAACAATTCAGGAGGTCAATCATTGAAGTTCTTGGCGAAAAAGGTGATGATACAATTCTTGATTATTTAACAGCAATTTTAGATGAAAAACCATTTTTTAAAGGCGACATAATTCAGGAAACAAAGTTATCGGTTTTGAATGCCTTTGCAAAAATTGGTACTCCGAAATCCATAGAAATTCTGAAGAAAATAGCAAATCAGAAAGACCAGGTTCTTGCTGCGGCAAGTAGAGAGTTATTAAAGAAAAAGCAATCCCCAGAAAATTAGTTAAAAATCTATAAAAATTTTCTAAGATTCTTATAGCCAGCGAGCAGATTCGAACTGCTGACCTGCGGTTTACGAAACCGCTGCTCTGCCACCTGAGCTACGCTGGCAATGAAATATTATAT